>JAFVZE010000113.1 GCA_017508315.1 Kiritimatiellia bacterium
ACTTTACAAGCCCGAGGGCTATACGATGAAGGACGACGAAAACCCCGTCGGCAGCTACCGCCGCGATTTCGAAGTTCCCGCCGACTGGAGCGGCGACGAGATTTTTCTCGAGTTCGGTGCGGTCGATTCGTTCTTCTATCTCTGGGTCAACGGTGAATACGTAGGCTTCTCCAAGTCTAACCGCGACCCGGCGACGTTCAACGTCACCAAGTACGTCAAGCCCGGCAAGAACGTCGTGGCGCTGGAGGTTTACCGCTTTTCAGACGCTTCCTATCTTGAAGCGCAGGATATGCTCCTTTTGAGCGGGCTTGCGCGCAGCGTCTGGCTCTACCATCTGCCCAAGACCCATGTGCGCGACGTGTATTTCACCACTTCGCCCGTCGTCAGGCGCAAATACGACGGCGACTGGAAACTCGATGTCGCGCTCGACGTGAAGGGCGATGCCGCGCGCAGTTTTGACGCGAAGGTGTTCGACGCCGACGGACGCGAAGTCTTCTACCGCGGTTCCATCGATGCGAAGACCGGCCGCGGCAGTCTCGTTTTCGAAAAGCCCGCGCTGTGGAGCGCCGAACTTCCCAATCTCTACACGCTCGTTTTCGTGCACAACGGTCCCGACGGCAGGCTCGCCGAAGCGCTCGGCTTCCAGCTCGGCTTCCGCGAAGTCGAGATCCGCGACGCCGCGAAGCAGTGCGACCGCACGTTCCTCGTCAACGGAGAACCCGTCAAGATGCGCGGCGCCAACCGCCACGAGACCTCGCCCGTCTACGGCCACTACACGCCGGACGAGCTTATCGAACTTGACGTCAAGCAGCTCAAACAGGCCAACTGCAACCATGTGCGCAACGCCCACTATCCGCAGCCGGACTATTTCTACTACCTCTGCAACAAGTACGGCATCTACGTGATGGACGAGGCCAACATCGAATCCCACGGCTTCTTCTACGGCAAGGAGTCGATTTCGCACGTCAAGAGCTGGGAGCCGGCGCACGTCGATCGCATCTTGAACATGGTAGAACGAAACAAGTGTCATCCTTCGATCGTCATCTGGTCGCTCGGCAACGAGGCCGGACCGGGAGATGTGTTCAAAGCCTGCACCGCCGCAATCAAGAAGCGTGACCTCTCGCGTCCGGTGCAGTACGAGCGCAACAACTGGCTCACCGACATGGGTTCGCGCCAATATCCGTCGGTGCAGTGGATGTGGGATTGCGCCAACGCCAAGGAAGGTATGAGCCACGTATTCAACGACCAGCCCCTTCGGTATCCTTTCCACGTCAACGAATACGCCCACAACATGGGCAACGCCATGGGTAACCTGAAGGATTATCAGGACGCGATCGAATCTACGACACGCATCTGCGGCGCGGCGATTTGGGACTGGGTCGATCAGGGAATATACTATGTTACCACCAACGGCACCAAGATTCTCGCTTACGGCGGCGACTGGGGCGATTATCCGACGGCGGGCGCGTTCGTCATGAACGGCTGCGTGCTTGCAGACCGCACGCCGGAGCCCGGCTACTGGGAAATAAAGCACGTCTTCCAGCCTATTGTCTGCGAGAAGGGCGAAGACGGCCGCTCGATCAAGGTTTTCAACCGCCATTATTTCCGCGATCTTTCAGCATACGAATGTCGCCTGACCCGTCTGGTGAATGGCGAGAAGGTGGCGGAAGAGATAGTTCCGGTCAAGGCCGATGCGCGTACTTACGCGACGATTTCAGTGCCGGAGGCGAACGGGTCCTACCGAGTCGAATTCCTTCAGCGCGAGGAAGAAGGATTGTGGCCGAAGGGCTGGGTGATCGCCGACGATCAGATCGACTTCTCCGAGCCTTGCATCGCCGCGAAGGATCCTTCCGGCAAGCTTGAGTTTACCTTTGATCCGGCTACGGGCGAGCTCGTCTCGCTCAAGAGCGGCAGATTCTTCAAGACCGAACTTCTCGCCGAGCCGCTGACGCTTGATATCTTCCGCGCTCCGAGCCAGAACGAACCGAATGACGGCAAGCGTTGGTTTGCAATCGGCGCGGACAACCCCGTGCGCAAGCTCGTTTCGTTCTCCGACAAGGAAGAAAACGCCGTGCGCAAGGTCTCTTCAGTCGTCGAATACGCCGTTTCCGGATCGGTGTTCACGGTTGCGAGCGACTGGACGATTCAGAACGGTGCGGCAAAGCTCAAGGCGAAATTCAAGCGTACGGGCAAAGAGTTTGAGCCCGCGCGCGTCGGTTTGCGTACGCGGCTTGTCAAGTCGGCGCTTGACGTCGAATGGTTAGGCCTCGGCCCGTGGGAGAATTATTGCGACCGCAAGTCCGGAGCGTTTCTCGGGACTTGGGAGCTTCCTTCAAAGGAATTCTTCTTCCCCTATGACGTTCCGCAGGATTGCGGCAACCGGGAGGGAACGTACCGCGTCACGGTTTCGTCGCTCTTTGATTCGCTTACCGTTGAGACGCTCGGCAGGCCGTTCGCTTTCGAGATAAACCCCTACATGCCTGAAACGCTCGTTAAATACAAGCATCCTGCGGAACTTCCCGAAAACGACGGAACTTTCTTCGGTGTCTACGCCAAGAGCCGCGGACTTGGAGGAAACTCCTGCGGTCCGCTGCCGCTCCGGAAGGATTGCGTCTTAGGGACGGACTTCGAACTTGAACTGGTAATTAAATAACGAGCCGGTATGTACAGCGATATTCCGTTGTTTTCGGCGCTTATTTTTCTGGTCGGAGGGCTTCTGGCGCTGACGTGGTCGAGCGATTTCTTCATCGACGGCGCGTCCGCGCTCGCCAAGGTCCTCGGAATATCGCCGTTCGTGATCGGCATGGTCATCATCGGCTTTGGAACAAGCGCGCCGGAACTGTGCGTTTCGACGATGTCGGGGATTTCCGGCCATTCCAATCTCTCGCTCGGCAACGCCTACGGCAGCTGCATCTTCAATATTCTCGTGATTCTCGGCGTCGCCTCGATGATACATCCCATCAAAGTGAAGCCCTCAATCACGTTCGTGGCGGTTCCGTGTCTGGTGGCGATTTCCGCATTTTCGTGGTTTCTTCTCAAAGACGGAAGCTATTCGCGCTCCGATGCGTTCTGGCAGCTCGCTCTTTTCGCGGTATTGCTGCCGGCCTACTGCTGGTTCGATCAGCAGGGAAAGAAAAAACCGTCCGACGAGAGCGTTCCGCCGGTCGCGAACGGCAGGTCCTATGCCGGAATCGCGGCGTTGAAAGTGTTTGTCGGTCTGGGCGTACTTATCGGATCTTCGCATTTTCTCGTGTGGGGGGCGGTGGACGTCGCCCGGTCCCTGGGGATAAGCGAGCTTATCATCGGGCTTACGGTTCTTGCCGTCGGCACTTCGCTGCCGGAGCTCGCCAGCGCCGTCGCCGCCGCCCGCAAGGGTAAGCACGAATTCGTGCTCGGAAACATCATCGGCTCCAATTTCTTCAATACGCTGGCGGTCGTCGGACTTGCCGGAGGAATCTCGCCGATCACGGAATTTTCGCCGTACATACTTACGCGCGATCTGCCGCTGATGATCGGCGCGTCGGTCCTTATTTCGGTCTTCGGCGTCAATTTCGGCAATCTGCGCAAAGGAGGACGCATCGTAAGGTTCGAAGGCGCGCTGTGGACGGCGGCGTTCGCCGCCTATACGCTGCTTATGCTTTATCAGGAGGTTAAATGAAGAGAACGGGATTGATTTGCGCCGCATCGGTGATCGCGCTTTGCGGTTGCCGGTCGGCAGAGCGCGTGCAGGGCGTTCCGTCGGGAACGTCGTTCGCGGAAGAAGCGTTCGCGCCGGCGCTCGCCAAAGGGGAACTGCCGGGTGCCATAAGCGTTTTTTACGACAACGGCCGGGTCGAGACCGCCTGCATCGGATATTCCGATCTTGAGGCCGGGCGCAAGATCGGACTTGACGATATATTTATGCAGTGTTCGCAGACGAAGGGATTTTGCGGAGTGACCGTCGCCATGCTGGTGGAAGACGGAAGAATATCGCTTGACGATCCGGTTTCAAAGTATCTGCCGGAGTTCGAAAAACTGTGGGTGCAGACATCGGAAACCAACGGCGTGCGCGTTCTCAGGGAGGCGAAGAACCCGCTGACGATCCGCATGTGTCTCAACCATACCGGCGGTTTGCCGTTCGAACTGCCGAATTACACGGCCATGGGCGGCTGGTCTCGCAGGATGCCGCTTCGCAGCGCCGCGGTCATGGCCGCTGCGACTCCGCTCCTCTTCGAGCCGGGGACGGACAGCAAGTATTCAAATATCGGCATCGATATCGGCGCGGCGGTCGTGGAGGTCGTTTCCGGAATGCGCTGGGAGGATTTCCTCCAGCGCCGGCTCTTCGACCCGTTGGAGATGACGCGCTCCGGATTCTGGCCGTCGGAACGGGATCTTGCAGAGCGCATACGCCTTTACCGCGTTTATCGAGATCGTCCGCCCGAAGCGGTGGACGACGACCCCAGCATGAGCCGTCCGTTCTCCGATGACCGTGTATTTCCCTCTGCGGGGGCCGGGTTGTGGACCACCGCCCGCGACCAGTTGCGGTTCTACAAGATGCTGATGAATCTCGGCGTCGGGGAGAACGGCGTAAGGGTGATGAAAGAGGAAACGGTCAAGACGCTTCTGGCGCGTTCGTCGCGTCCGGACGGTGAATACGGATATTCTCTGGGGCTCGTGGCACCGGAGGCGGCGAAGGACGACGACGATGCGTGGTTCGGTCACGGCGGGGCGTGGGTGTCGAAGTGCATGGTCAACTACCACCGCAAGCAGCTCAAACTGCTGGTCGTGCAGCTCATAGGCGGCGGCTGCTACCGCTTCCGCGACGTGAGCGACCGCGCGGCAGACAAATTCTTCAGATCGAAGGTCGACAATTCCGCCGTCAATTCCTACACCGGAAGGCTTGAATGATACTCCTGCCGGTCGCTGGAACCGCATCGCCGCTTGCCGGTGCCGCGCCGGCCAAGTGGCGGCAGACGGCGGAATTTGGTAAAATATGCCCATGAAAATGAAAGTTTTTGCGCTTGTCGCGCTGCTGTCTTCCGCCGCTCGGGCGGCGGAGGTTTCGGAAGTAAGAGTTGAGGCCTTGGACGGGTTCGGCGGTGATACCGGTTCGGTTCTGGTCCGATGCCAGACGAAGGCGGGCTCTCAGTACGATCCGGTCACGGTGACGCGGGATGTGAATTCGCTCAGGGATTCCGGAGAATTCGAGACTATCAGTGCGGACGCCAAACGTACGGCGGCCGGAATCGAGGTCACTTTCAAAGTGAAGCGCAAAATGCGTTATTCCGGTCCGTTGGCGGTCGAGGGCAACGATTATTTCAGCGAGTCGCGCATTTCCAAGGAGGCGGATCTGAAGGACGGCTACCTTTACGGCGAGGGCGATCTCGCCGCCGCCGCCGCAAGAGTCCGCCTCGCGTATCAGAAAAAGGATTTCGCCGATGTCAAAGTCACTCCGGTGGCGACGGTGAAAGAAGGCAACGACGCGAGCGTCAAGTTCATCATCGATGAAGGCCGCCGCCAAAAGGTCAACGGTTTCGTGTTTGCCGGAGCCGATTCGATCGAAGCGTCCGTTCTCAGCGAGGCTGTCGGCGACTACCCCTGGTGGAATCCCAAGGGCTGGTTTTCCGATTCGCCGACCACCCCCGACGAATTGGCGCGCTGCCGCGACCAGATAGCCGAGGTGTACCGCAATGAAGGTTATCTCGACGTCAAAGTTACGGGACCGGACAGGGTTCCGTGTTCGGACGGCGAGGTGGATCTCAGGTTCAATGTGCAGGAAGGCAAGGCGTATAAAATCGGCAGAATTTCCATTTCCGGGCTTACCTGCTATCCCGAGAATGTCGTCAGGGAGAAGAGCGAGCTGCCGCAGGTCGGAGCGGTCGCGGGCGAAAAGACGCTTGTCGACGCCGCTCACCGGATCATGGTAGTCGTCGGTTCCGGCGACGCCGGACTTGCCGACACCCGCGTGGACGTGAAGCGCGTTCCGACGCAGTCGGACGATGTCGTCGATATCGTCTTCAACATCTCCGAGGGCGTTCCGGTCGTGATCAACGAGGTTAAGATCCGCGGCAACGACTACACCAAGGACAAGGTGATCCGCCGCGAAATCGCCCTCGGGCCCGGAGATCGGATGCTCGCCGACCGGGCGGAGCGCAGCCAGAAACGTCTGGAGAATCTCGATTACTTCTCCCGCGTCAGATACTATCTTGAGCCGACGGGACGCGGCAAGGACGCCAACGGAGCGGAGTACCGCGACCTCGTCTACGAAGTCGAAGAGAAGAACACCGGCTCTTTCATGGTCGGTGTCGGAGCGTCGTCGGTCGATTCGGTCTATGTTTCGGCCGAGGTCAGCCAGAACAACTTCGATCTGTTCGCGCCGGGCAGGCTTTTCCGCGGCGCCGGGCAGAAGGGGCGCGCCTATGTCGCCGCCGGCCCGCGCTACCAGAGCGTGGAACTCGGAGTCGTCGAGCCGTATCTTTTCGACCGCCATCTGGAACTTTCGGTCGACGCGTACCGCCGCATGCGCTGGTACGACCAGTACGATCTCATCCGTTCCGGCGCACAGGCCTCGCTCGCCTATCCGGTCAAGTTCTGGCCGACATGGGAGCCGTTCGGCCGCTTCGGCGTCGGCGTCTCCGGCGAGTTCATCGAGTTCGACGACACCGATAACGGCACATGGATGTTTGAAGGCAGGGAAGTCTCCTACCGGATGGAGGACGAGCTTTACGGCGATGCGTTCGAGCCGGTTCTCCATCTGTTCTGGGCGAAGGACAGCCGCGACAATTTCCGGATGCCGACCAGAGGCCACCGCACCAAGGTGTTCGTGGATCTTGCGCCCGGCGGAGACAACGAATACTGGCGCGTCGGCGTGAACCACCGCAGCTACTTCAACGTCTGGAAGCGCTACAATCACGTGCTGATGACCGGTTTCCGGGCGGAGACGATCGACGGATTTTCGGATGAAGTGCCGATCTACAACCGCATGTTCCTCGGCGGCCCCAAGTCGATCCGGGGCATCGAATACCGTCACGTGGCGCCGATGGCGCAGCGCAGGGGCGGCGGCGACTGGGACCCCTGGGGCGGTCAGACGCTCTTCTGCGCGAACTTCGAATATACCGTGCCGATCGTAAAGATGTTCCGTGTCGCGGTGTTTTCCGATCTGGGTTCGGTCGGAGTGGACGAGTTCGATCTTGATTTCTCCGATACGTTCGCATGGACGGTCGGCGTCGGTTTGCGCATCGACATCCCGATGTTCCCGATCCGCCTCGACTTCGCGACTCCGATCGAGGAGCCCGATCACGCCGAGAAGGAAGTCTTCTCTTTTACGATCGGATATGATTTCTGATAAAAACACCACAAGGGAGAGAATACAATGAAGAAAGCGCTTTTTGTCGCTGTAATCGCCGCGGCTGGTGCGGTTTCGGCAGAAATGAAACTGGGCGTGGTCGATATGATGAAACTCGTCAGGAACCACCCGAGCTACGAGACGAACCGCACGCTCCTGACCTCCACCGAAAAGGATTACAAAAAGAAGCTCGACGCTCTCAAGAGCGAGGTCGAGGAGATTCAGGAGGAAGGCAAGCGCCAGGCCGAGCAGCTGCGCAATCCGATGCTTGCGGCGAAGGCCAAAGCCGAGATCGAGAAGAAAATCGTCGATATCCAGAACAAGTTCATTTCAGCCCAGCAGAAACTCCGCGCCGAGGCGATGCGCTCGCAGCAGGATCTCGCCGATCTCGAAGCCCGGCTGCTCAAAACCCAGACCGCCGACATCCGCAGGCGCGTCGGGGAGTTCGCCGGCAGGAACGGTTACGATCTGGTGATCGATTCCCAGGCGGCGGTATTCCAGAAAAAGGGCTTTGACGTCACCGGCGAGGTGCTCAGGGACATGGGAGTCGATCCGTCAAAAGCGAGGGGAGACAATGAAGGCAAGTGAACTTTCTTCGCTTCTCGGCGGGATTCTGGAAGGGGCGGACGTCGAACTTTCCGCCTGCGCCGGACTGGAAGAGGCGCGTCCGGGCGATCTCAGTTTCTGCAAGGACGTCAGGCATCGCGCTCTCGTGGAATCCACCAAGGCTTCCGCGGTGCTGCTTTCGCCGGAGTGGACGGAGAAGGCGCCGTGCACTGTCATTCGGGTCGACGATCCCAACCGCGCCTGCATGGAGGCGGCGAGGATTTTCGCTCCCGCCGAACCGAAGCGCGAAGCGGGGGTGCATCCGACGGCGCTCGTCGATGAAAGCGTCAAGCTCGGCGAAGGTGTGCACGTAGGCGCCTTCACCGTGATCGAAAAAGGCGCCGAGATCGGCGACGGCGCGGTGATCGAGGCCCAGGTCTTCATCGGAGAGGGTTGCAGAATCGGCGGCTCCACGCACATCTATCCGCAGGTGACGCTTCGCGAGGGGACGGTCGTCGGCAGAGATTGCATAATCCACTGCGGAGTCCGGCTCGGCGGCGACGGCTACGGCTTCAACAACGGCCGGCGGGAAGACGGCTCCGTCTTTATCGAGAAGATTCCGCAGCTGGGCGTCGTCGAGATCGGCGATGGCGTCGAGATCGGATCGAATACGACGATCGACCGCGCGAGAATCGGACGCACCTATATCGGTCCGATGACGAAGATCGACAATCTCGTTCAGATCGGACACAATGTCAAGGTGAAGGGGTATTCCGGACTTATCGCGCAATCGGGGATCGCCGGATCGACGGAAATCGGCTACGGGTGCCTCATCTGGGCGCAGGCCGGCGTTTCCGGGCACATCAAGATCGCAGACGGCGTGCAGGTCGGTCCCCAGGCCGGTGTTCCTCAGTCGCTCGACGGGACGCAGAAATACGTCATCGGCTCTCCGGCGATGTCGATGAAGGATCTCGCGGCGATTACGCTCGCTCCCAAGATGATCGCGAAACTCAAGGGAGAGGTGAAGGCCATCAAGTCGCGGCTTGAGGGCAGATGAGGGCTTGACCCGATGGCGGAGATTCTGCTTGCGGACGACGAGCGCATGATGCGCGACGGTCTTAAGGCGCTGCTCGCCGGAGAAGGATTTGCGGTCCGCACGGCGCGTGACGGCGCCGATGCTCTCGTCAGGTTTTCCGAAAAGCGTCCGGACGCGGTGCTGCTGGACGTGATGATGCCGAAGAAGAACGGGTTCGCGGTCTGCGAGGAACTCCGCAGGCTCGATCCGCTGGTGCCGGTGATATTCCTCACCGCAAAAGACGCCGAGGTCGATCAGGTGCGCGGTATCGCGCTCGGCGCGGACGATTTCGTTTCCAAAAGCGCCGGCGAGGAAGTGCTTCTGGCAAGACTGCGCCGCGCCCTTGAGCGTGCCGAAGGGATGAAGGCGCGGAACCTCGCGGGCAGAATTCTCCGCCTCGGATCGGTCGAGGTCGATCTTGAACGGCGGACGGTCCGTGACGGAGATTCGGCGGAAACCCTGACGGCCAGCGAAGCCGATCTGCTCAGATGTCTCGCTTCCGACCCCGGCAGACCTTTTTCCGCCGATGAGATTCTTTCCAGTCTGCGCGGCGAGGGTTACGTCGGCGATCCAGCGACAGTCAGAATGCACATCATGAATCTGCGGCGCAAGCTCGGCCGGGCCGGTTCAATGATCGCCAATCTCCAGAACGCCGGATATTATCTCGTCGTCTGATTTCCGGCGTAAAGATTTTTTTACGCGTTCTTTACTCGAAACATACCCGAATATTTCCGCACAATGCCATAATGTCCGCGTCTTCGACGTCCGAAGGCGGCATGAAAGGAGAAAGTGCGGATGCTTGCAAAATGTTATTCCGGCGCGCTGTGCGGCGTTGACGCCAGAACCGTCGAGATCGAGGTGTATTCGACGCTCGGCACGAGCCAGTTCGCGATAGTCGGACTCCCCGATCAGGCGGTAAGGGAGGCGAAGGACCGGATTCCGACGGCGCTTAAAAATTCGGCGTTGTCATCCGGGCGGGAGTTCGACGTCACCGTGAATCTGGCGCCGGCCGACGTGAGAAAGGAAGGTCCCGTATATGATCTGGCAATAGCGGTGTGTCTGCTCAAGGCGACCGGGCGTTTGCGTACCGAGTCGCTTGCGGACTATGCCTTTGCGGGCGAACTGGCGCTTTCCGGCGAAGTGCGGAGGGTGCGGGGAATTCTGCCGATCGCCATCGAGATGCGCAGGATCGGAAGAAAGGCCATCCTTGTGCCCTACGAGAACGCGATGGAGGCGAGCGTGGTCAAGGGTATAGACGTCATCGCGGTCAGAAATCTGCAGGAGGCGGTTCAGTTTCTCAATGGCGAACGGGAGATTACGCCGCATTACACCGATCTGTCGGAACTTGTCTCCGGGGGAGAGGATTGCATCGAGGATTTCGCCGATGTGAAAGGACAGGCGTCGGCGAAGAAAGCGCTGGAGATCGCCGTCGCCGGCGGACATAATGTGCTGATGATCGGTTCTCCGGGCTCCGGCAAAACCATGCTTGCCCGAAGAGTGCCTTCGATATTGCCGCCGCTTACTGTCGATGAGGCGCTGGAGGTTTCGCGCATTCATTCGGTCGCCGGGGTCGCGAAAAGTTCCTGCGGCTTTGTAACCCGTCGCCCGTTTCGCGCGCCCCACCATACCGTCAGTGCCATCGGGCTGCTCGGCGGCGGAACCCGTCCGTTGCCGGGTGAAGTTTCGCTCGCGCATCGCGGGGTGCTCTTTCTCGACGAATTCGCCGAGTTTCCGCGTCAGGCGCTGGAAGTGCTGCGCCAACCGCTGGAGGACGGTCATGTGGCGGTGTCGCGCGCGGCGGCGGCGTGCGACTACCCCTCCAAGTTTATGCTGGTCGCCGCGATGAATCCGTGCCCTTGCGGATACCGCAACGACCGCATGCACCAGTGCCGCTGTTCGATAAATTCCGTTTTGAAGTATCAGGGACGCGTTTCCGGACCGCTCTTGGACCGTATCGACATTCAGCTTGAGGTGCCGTCGGTCGATCCCCGGGACCTGCCGTTTGCCGAGCCGGGAGAAAGCAGCCGTGAAATCCGCAAGCGGGTGATCGCGGCCAGAGCGTTGCAGGAGGAACGCTACCGTGATCTGCCGGGGGTACACACCAACGGCGAGGTGCGCAGCCGCGATCTTCTCGCTGCCTGCGGAATGGCCCCGGGCATGAAGGACGAACTGGTGCGTACGATCGAGCGCCTGCGGCTTTCGGCGCGCGCCTACGACAAGGTGCTACGGGTCGCCAGAACGCTTGCCGATCTCGACGGCTCCGAGGCGGTCCGGCGGGAGGATCTGATGGGCGCGATATCGTATCGCCGTCTGGACGGAGCTGGGGATTCGTTCTGGATTTGAAAACACGAAGAAAGGACAAATGAAATGAACGAAAACAGATACAGACCGAGAATGCGTTTCTTTCATCCCAACGCCAAAGGCACGGGATGCGCGCTGTCGCTGGAGCTTTTGCCGGCGTCCGGAGGGATTGAGGGATGCATAATGGCAAGTCTCGCCAATCAGCAGACCGTCGGCGGCGTTCAAGGCTCGGAGCGCACCTATCCGACATTCAACTGGGAAGAGGCGCTTACGGTAAAGCTCGGTTTCGCCGATCTTTGCAAGATGCTCCAGGTGATGCGCGGAGAAAGCGAAAGCCTCGGGGATGGTAAAGGGCTTTACCACAGCAGCGGCAAGTCCAATACGCGCATATCGATGCGGCATCTCGTCGAACCGGTGTCGGGTTATGCGTTGGACGTGAACCGGACGTTCGGCGACGGCAGGGAGGCGCGGGCGTCGATACTGCTTTCGCCGTGGGAGGCTCTGGGTTTGGCCGAATCCATTGCGGGATCCATGAGCGTAATCAGTTTCGGAGTGCCGTCTGCACGGATGCGGGCGGAGAAACCGGCGGACGGAAAACATGAAGCGGCGTAGGATTGCGAATATCGCCCGCGTCCACGGCGAATGGGGCGAAGATATCGCCGCGGAGTTTCTGCGGCGCGCCGGCTATGAAATCCTCGAGCGGAATTCCCGTCCGGTCAGGAAGGACAGAAGGCTTGATATCGATATAGTCGCCTACGACAAGCGCAGCGATGCCGTTGTTTTTGTCGAGGTGAAACAGCACTCCGCGCGTTCTCCCTTCCAAAAGCGGATTCGCAGCGTGGATAAAAGCAAGAAATCGCATCTGCTCAGGGCGTGCAATGCATGGAGATGGTCCAATTCATGGCGCAAGAGCTACCGCTTTGATGTCGTCGAGGTGTACGGCCGGCCCGGAGAGACCGGTACGGTGGATCATATCCCACATGTTCGTCTGTTCGCAAAACCGGAGAGGTTTGCGCGCTGGGATTGATCTTGAAACGTTGAAAGTAAGGAGGCAAATCATGGGTAAAATCACGTTGGCGCTTGAAGATGCCATGAAACTGATCCGCAAGGAATTCGGCGAGATGTCGATTCTGCGTCTCGGGGACTCGTCCCGCAGGGACGTGGAGGCTATTCCGACCGGCTGTCTGGCGCTGGATATGGCGTTGGGAGTGGGCGGATTGCCGAAAGGGCGGATTGTCGAATGTTACGGGCACGAGTCGTCCGGCAAAACCACGCTTGCGCTGCATGTCGTCGCCAATGCGCAGCGGCAGGGCGGGACTGCGGCGTTTATCGACGCCGAACACGCGCTCGACCCGGGTTACGCAAAGAAAATCGGAGTCAATCTCGGCGAACTGCTCGTATCCCAGCCCAACAGCGGCGAAGAGGCGCTCGCGATATGCGAGCAGCTTGTGCGCTCGGGGGCGGTTGATGTGGTGGTCGTCGATTCTGTCGCGGCGCTCACTCCGCAGGCGGAGATCGACGGCGAGATGGGCGACAGTCACGTGGGATTGCAGGCCCGTCTCATGTCGCAGGCGATGCGCAAGCTGACCGGGGCGCTTTCGCGCGCCAACACGCTTTGCATATTCACCAATCAGGTGCGCGAGAAAATCGGCGTCATGTTCGGCAATCCCGAGACGACTCCCGGCGGCAAAGCGCTCAAATTCTACGCCACCTGCCGGCTTCAGGTACAGCGGATAGGAGCCGTAAAAAACGCTTCCGGAGAGGTGGTCGGGAACCGTACCAGAGTCAAGGTCGTAAAGAACAAGGTGGCCGCGCCTTTCACCGAGGCGGAATTCGACATCCTCTATTCCTGCGGGATATCTCGAGAAGGGTCGGTAATCGATGCCGCGCTCGCGCGCGGGGTGGTGGAACGCCGCGGCAGCTGGCTCGCTTTCGGCTCGCGGCAGCTGGGACAGGGGGCTCTTGCCGCCATCGAGTATTTGAAAGAGCACGCGGAGGTGCTTGAGGAGATGATAGAAGCGGTAAAAAACGCGCCGCTTCTTTCCGTATCGGCGGTACGGACGAAAAAAGCTTGAAAATCATTCGCTTTGCCGTATCCCCCGAAAATTTGATAAAATATACGGCAAGATGAAAGCGAAGAAAATAAATGTCCGTATAACCGACACGACTTTGCGCGATGCGCACCAGTCGCTTTGGGCGACGCGCATGCGCACTGACGACATTCTTGAGATCGCCGAGACGATCGACAATGCCGGGTTCTACTCCCTTGAATGCTGGGGAGGAGCGACTTTCGACGTGTGTATGCGTTTTCTGCGCGAGAACCCGTGGGAGCGTCTCAGGCAGATCAAGAAAGTCTGCAAAAAGACGCCTTTGCAGATGCTCTTCCGCGGGCAGAACATTCTCGGCTACCGCCATTACCCCGATGATATCGTGGATCGCTTCACCGCGCTCGCCTGCGAGAACGGGATGGATATTTTCCGCGTTTTCGACGCGCTCAACGATCCGCGCAATCTCGAAACCGCGATCAAATGCGTGAAGAAATACGGCGGTCATGCGCAGGGCACGATCTCCTACACGACTTCGCCCGTGCATACCGTCGCGTCTTACATTAAGCTTGCCAAGCGCCAGGTGTCAATGGGCGTCGATTCGCTCTGCATCAAGGATATGGCCGGCATTCTCACGCCGGGAGCGGCGAGGGAGCTTGTCTGTGCGCTGCGCAAGGCGCTTCCCGATACGCCGATTCAGGTCCATTCGCACATGACCAGCGGCATGGCCGCGGCGATGTACATGGCTGCGGTCGAGGCCGGAGCCGGATGCGTAGACTGTTCCATCTCCACGCTGAGTTCGTTCTCGAGCCAGCCGCCGGTCGAGACTTTAAAGACGATGCTGGAGTCCGAAGGGTTCTCCACTTCGCTCGACGGCGGCGCGCTCCTGAAGATCAACGATTACTTCCGCGCGCTCAAGACCAAGCGCCAGCCGGCTTCCTCCTCCAAGGTCGAGGCGGTGGACGCGGGCGTTCTCGTTCACGCGATTCCCGGCGGCATGATCTCCAATCTCCGCTCGCAGCTCGCCCAGCAGGATGCCCTCGACCGGTTGCCGGAAGTTCTCGAAGAACTGCCCAAGACCCGCGCCGACATGGGCTATCCGCCGCTCGTCACCCCCACTTCGCAGATTGTCGGAGTGCAGGCGGTGCTGAACGTTCTGAGCGGCAAACGTTATTCGATGGTGACCGATGAGACGAAGCGCTACGCCGCCGGCTGCTACGGAAAGACTCCCGCTCCGATCGAGCCGAAGCTCCGCAAGAAGCTCTGCGGGAATCTGAAGCCCATCGACTGCCGCCCGGCCGATCTCCTGAAGCCGGGGCTGGTCGCCGCGGCCGATGAACTGCCGGCGAATACCATCCGCGCGGAAGAGGATATTCTTTCGTACGCGCTGTTTCCGGAAGTCGCTTTGGAGTATTTCAAATGGCGCAACGCCGATGCGAAGACGCGCGAGCCGATTCCCGCCGACCTTGAGGCGGCGGCGGTTGAAAAGGCCGCTTCCGCTCCGGCCGCTTCCGCCGCGGGCAATGCCGCCGCTCCCGCCGCGGTTCAGGTGGAGGGGACTGCGGTTCTTTCCCCGCTCAGCGGAACTTTCTACCGCAGCGACGCCCCGGGCAAGGGCGATCTCGCCGCCGACGGCGCGGCGGTCAAGGCCGGCGACACCGTCTGCGTGGTCGAGGCAATGAAGCTTTTCAATCCCATCAAAGCTCCGGCGGCAGGAAAGATCACCTTTCTCGTCGAACACGGCAAGAGCGTGACCAAGGGACAGGCGATTGCCGCGATATCGTAAAAACGGGGTTCCGCAAATGCCGAGGAAAACGAAACCGAAGAACCCGAGAATCCTTATCGTCACGCCGGAGATCACCTATCTCCCCGACGGTATGGGCAACCTCGCCGGAAAGATGTCCGCCAAAGCCGGCGGCATGGCCGACGTTTCCGCTTCCCTGGTGCAGGCTCTGCACGAGCTCGGCGCCGATGTCCATGTCGCGCTGCCGCATTACCGGCGGATGTTCCATGTCGAGACCGCCCGTCTCGTCGCCGAGGAGCTGCGCAAGTACAAAAGCCATCTCCCGGACGAGCGCATCCATCTGGCGGAAGACCGCTGCTTCTACTACCGCGACACCGTCTATTCGCAGGGCGAAGGCAATGTCAAACTGGCCCTCGCGTTCCAGCGCGAGGTCATAAACAATATAATCCCGCGCGTACAGCCCGATCTCATCCATTGCAACGACTGGATGACCGGGCTTATCCCCGCCGCCGCCAGACGCGAGGGGATTCCCTGCCTTTTCACCGTCCACAACATCCATACTCACAAGCTCACGCTCGCGCAGATCGAGGATGCGGGAATCGACGCGGCGGAATTCTGGACCAATCTCTACTACGGTTATCCTCCGTACAACTACGAGGAATCGCGCAGCACCAATGCGATAGATCTTCAGGCTTCCGGAATTTTCGGCGCGCATTTCATCAACACGGTTTCGCCCACGTTCCTGCGCGAGATTGTGGACGGCTGGCACTCTTTCGTGCCCGATTCGATCCGCGGCGAAATACGCAACAAGTTCAACGCCGGCTGTGCCGCGGGCATTCTGAACGCACCCGATTCGGCCGACAATCCGGCGATCGACGACAAGATACCTTTCAAATACTCTCCCGAAACCCACCGAGAGGCGAAGCGGCGCAACAAAGTCGCCCTGCAGCACGCTCTCGGACTGGAGGAGAATCCCGACGCGCCGCTCTTTTTCTGGCCCTCGCGGCTCGATCCGGTGCAGAAGGGTCCGCAGCTCCTGACCGACATAACATACCGCTTTCTCGCGAAATACGCCGCCGAAGGGGCGCAGCTGGCGGTCATCGCCAACGGACCGTTTCAGCAGCCGTTCTGGGATATCCGCGAGTTCCACGGTCTTCACCGCCGGCTCGGAGTGCACGATTTCGACGGCAGGCTTTCGCAGCTCGGTTTCGCGGCGAGCGATTTCACGCTCATGCCCTCGCTTTTCGAGCCGTGCGGTCTGCCGCAGATGCAGGCGCCGATATACGGTTCGCTCGCGGTGGTCCACAACACCGGCGGTCTGCACGATACCGTCGAGCCGATGGACTGGAACGTCGGCTGCGGCAACGGTTTCGTGTTCGACAACTACGATTCCAACGGTCTTTTCTGGGCGATGGACCGGGCGATGGAATTCTACCGCCAGAGCGCGGAGATCAGGGAGAGGGAGATCTCGCGCATCATGGCCGAGTCGCTCAAGCGCTTCAACCACGGAGCGTGCGCAAAAGAATACATCAACCTTTACGAAAAAATGCTTGACCGTCCTCTGGTCAGGAATTAGGATCGGATATGAATTCTGAAAAACAGGCACAGGATATCGTCACGGCGTTGAATGACGCCAAGGCCGAGGACGTCAAAGTCTACGACGTGCGCGGGAAATCGGGGATCACGGATTTCTTCGTGGTAGCAACCGGTGCGGCCGCGCCGCACCTCAAGGCGCTCGTCAAGGCGCTGCCCAAGGCCTACCGTACGGCGGGCGAACCCGAGTCGGGCTGGATAGTCGCCGACTTCGTCGATGTGGTGGTGCACGTTTTCTCGGCCGAAGCCCGCGCCTACTACGCGCTTGAAAAACTCTGGGTCTGAAAAGCGGTGGCGAATCTGGTTCAGCTCAGGATGCTTGAGGATCTCGACGGCTTTCTGCTCGTCGACAAACCTGCTGGTATCGCGTTCTCGACCGTCGTGAAAACGGTCAAACGCAAATTCAATCTGGTCAAGGTGGGACACGGCGGATCGCTCGACACTTCCGCAAGCGGGCTTCTCGTCCTGCTCGTCAACGACGCCAACAAGTTCGTCGACGTAGTGATGGGCGCGGACCGCGTTTACACCGGCGTGATGCGTCTCGGCAGGCGTACGGACACCCACGACATGCACGGAAGAACGCTCGGCGGAAATGATGCGGCGATGCCTTCACGCGAAGAGTTCGATAAAGCCGTCGCTTCGTTCCGCGGCGACATCTTTCAGACGGAGCCGCGCTTCTGCTCGGTCCGCCGCGAAGGAGCGGCGCAGTATGAAATCGCCGATACCGGCGAGCACGGTCAGTTCATGTCGCATGTCTACCGTTTGGGGGCGATTGATTTTGCGCCGCCGAAGGTAGGGTTCGAGGTTTTCGGCACCAAATCGCTGCTGGTGCGGACTTTAGTCAACGACATCGGCGAAGAATTGGGCTGCGGGGCGTGCCTTGAGTCGCTGCGGCGGACGAAAGTCGGCAGGTTTTCCGTCGAAGACGCGATTTCTTTCGATAAGATTCTGGAAACCGCAACCGGGGATTTTGCGTCATGCGTGCTTCCGCTGAGCGTTGCCTTGCGGTAGGAGTTTTCGACGGAGTTCATCTTGGGCACCGGGCGATTCTCGACGGGGTGGACAAAGCGCTCACGTTTTCCACGCATCCGCTTGCGCTGATAGATCCGCAAAGGGCACCCGATCTCATAATGCCGCTTGCCGAACGGGTCGAAGCGATAAAGGCATGCGGCGTGAAGGAAGTCGAGGTGCTTGATTTCACATGGGAAACGGCCGGGATTCCGGCGGAGGATTTCGCCGCGAAATATTTCGGGATAGGCTCTTCCGGCACGGCGACGACTCTTCGCTGCGGCGCGAACTGGCGTTTCGGCAGGTCGGGTGAGGGCGATGCCGCCTGGCTGGCGGAGCGCGGAGTGAAGGTGGAGGTGGTGCCTTATGCCATGTACCGCGGCGAGGCCGTTTCGTCCTCGCGCATCCGCCGGGCACTCGCCTCCGGCGAGATCGGCTGCGCAAACGATATGCTCGGCCGCCGCTACAGCGTGAGCGCCGGCCGGTCCCCGGGCAAGGGCAGAGGTGCGGCTTTCGGATTCCCGACCGTCAATCTCGAGGTTCCGGCTCTGCTCGCCTGCGGGGTCTACGAGGTGGAGATGTCGGGAAAGAAGGGGATCGCCAATTACGGGTTTGCACCGACCATGGGCGACGAGGCCTGGAATCGTCCGGTGCTGGAAGTGCATCTGCTCGACGTTGCGGATGATCCCGGGAACGGTCCTTTCAGAGTCGAGTTTCTGCGTTTCGTCAGGACGGAGCGCAGGTTCGCTTCGGTCGGGGAGCTGCGCCGGCAGATAGCCGCCGACATCAAAGCGATTTCATGAACGGTACGGAGCGGTATGTTGCGGATACTCCATGAAGATGCCGATATCGTGGTGGTGGACAAGCCTTCGGGGATGATAGTCCACCCCGCGCCCGGCCGCCGCGAGAAGGCTTTGAGCGACGAACTTGTCAGCCGTTATCCGGATATGAGAGGCGTCGGTTCGGTCGAACGCTCCGGAGTGGTGCACCGGCTTGATGTGGATACGAGCGGGGTTATGGTGTTCGCGCGCAACCGCGCTTCATATCTCAGACTGCGCCGCGAATTCGAATCGCACGGCGGCGTGGACAAGACGTATCTTGCGGTGGTGCACGGCCGGCCGGCGAAAAGTAGCGGGACCGTGGAGACGCAGATCGGAAAGCGTCCGGGCAAAAAGAAGATGCGCGTGGTCGATGCCGGCGGACAGACGGCGGTTACCCGCTGGCGGACGCTTTCGAGCCGGGGAGCGCTTTCTCTTGTCGAGTTCAGGATCGAGACCGGACGCACCCATCAGATACGCGTCCATTCGGCATACCTCGGCTGTCCCGTCGTCGGAGATAAGCTGTACGGAGACGCAGCGAAAGATTCGCGTCTCCGCCGACGTCCGGCGCGGCTCCTGCTGCATGCGTTCGGGCTTTCATTTCCGCATCCGTCCGACGGCAGGAAGGTTTCCTTTACGGCCGAGGTTCCGGCGGAGATCGTTTATGTTTGAACACCGCGCATATATGCTGGACATAAGCCGGGACCGCGTCCCGACGATGAAAACCCTGCGCGAAATCGTCGATCTGCTCGAGCGCTGCCGTTACAACCAGCTGCAGCTCTACACCGAACACACTTTCGCCTACCGGGAGCATTCCGTCGTCTGGGAGGACGCCGATCCGATGACCGCCGCGGAGATCCGCAAGCTCGACGCCTACTGCCGGATGCAGGGCATAGAGCTTGTGGCCAACCAGAATTCGTTCGGGCACATGGAGCGCTGGCTCGTCCACGAGGAATACAACCGTCTCGCCAAATTCCCCAAGGGCGGCGCGATGACTCCGTGGGGGACGGTCAAGAAGTTCCCCACCACGCTCGATCCGTCGAATCCCGATTCGCTGAAACTCGTCGAAGGGCTTTTCGACGAACTTCTGCCGAACTTCACGTCCGATCTCGTCAATATCGGCTGCGACGAAACCTTCGAGATCTCCGATCCCGGCGAATACATCGGTTTTCTTCTGAAGGTGGCCGATGTCGTGCGCCGCCGCGGCAAGCGGCCGATGTTCTGGGGCGATATGGTTCTGCGTCATCCCGAACGCGTCGCGGAACTGCCGCGGGATATGATAGCGCTCGACTGGGGGTATGAAGGCAACCATCCGTTCGAACGCGAAGCGGCGGCTTTCAAGGCGGCGGGGCTGGAGTTCTATGTCTGCCCGGGGACGTCTTCGTGGCGCAGCCTCGGCGGCCGCGTCGAAAATATGCGCGAGAATCTGGAAGCGGCGGAAAAGGCCGGACGCGTGCACGGGGCGAAAGGGTATATGGTGACGGACTGGGGCGATGAAGGGCACTGGCAGCCGCTCGCCGCGTCGCTTCCGGGCATCGTCATGGGCGGAGCTTTCGCGTCCACGGGCGCGAAAGCCGCGAACATGGACCTTGAGCGCGAGCTTGACGCGGTTATGGACGCTCCGCTCGGAGGAACGCTGCTCCGTCTGGGGACGCTGTATCTGCGCGGAGGGGCGGTCAAGGCCAATTGTTCTGAGCTTTTCAACATCCTCCTGAACGGTCACGGCTATTCGCGGCATCCGGGTCTCACCGATGCGGTGATCGCCGACATCGGAGCGATTGCCCACGGCTGCCGGATCGTCGCCGAACGCTGGGCCGACCGCAACGACTGGGCGAAAGAGATCGTCTACATGGCCAATCTGATCGACTGCGCCTGCCACCGCCGCGACGAAGGGCGTCTGCGCGAGCTCCGCGCCGAACACGGACGCGTCTGGAAACTGCGCAGCCGCGAGGGCGGCCGCGCCGATTCGCTGATGAAACTGCCGCGGTTCTGAGGATGCTCCGCCGATTCGGACCGTAATTTTGGTATAATATGCGCCGAGGCGGATTCCCGGTTCGAGTGCCGGGGCGATGTCGAAACCAAATGGGAAAGCATAACACGATGAATTATATCGAGGCGTCCGGAAAGCTCGCGTCCTGCGGGCAGGAACATTTGCTTGCGTACTGGAAAGAACTCTCCAAAAAAGAAAGATCCGCGCTTCTGGAACAGATCGCCGCAATCGAGCCGGAGGATCTCAGGCGCTGCGGCGAAGCGCTCGGCAGGGACGGAAATGTGCCGGACAGCTCCAAGGGGAAGGCTCCCAAAGTTGCGCGACTCAGAGGCACCGCGCTTCTGAAAGCGATCGCCGCCGGAGAGAAGGAGTTGCGAAAGGGCAGGGTCGCGGCGCTTCTGGTCGCCGGCGGGCAGGGAAGCCGCCTCGGCTACGACGGACCGAAAGGCTGTTATCCCGTAGGGCCGATCAGCGGGGCTCCGCTCTTTTATTTTCATGCCCGCAAGATATTGGCGCGTTCCATCCGTTATGGCGCGCCGATTCCTTTTTATGTGATGACGAGCGAGGCCAACAACGCCGCCACCGTCGCCTGTTTCGAGGAAAACGATTATTTCGGACTCGATCCCGAGAACGTTTTTTTCTTCACCCAGGGAATGTGGCCGGGGATGACGAAGGACGGCAAGGTCATTCTCGACGCTCCGGGGCACATCTTCATGTCGCCCGACGGTCACGGCGGGCTTCTGGCGGCCCTGAAACGCTCCGGCGCGCTCGCCGACATGAAGAAGCGCGGCATAAAGTCGGTCTTCTTCTTCCAGGTCGACAATCCGCTCGTTGAAATCGCCGATCCGGCATTCATCGGACATCATGTCCTTGAAAAGTCGGAATATTCGCTCAAACTCTGCGCCAAGCGCGATCCGTACGAAAAGGTCGGCATGCCCATGCGCTTCGGCTCGTCCTACCGGATGGTCGAATACACCGAAATGACCGACGAGCAGTGCAACCGCCGCGGCAAGGACGGTGAACTGTATTTCAAATACGGCTCGCCCGCGATCCATGTCTTCGACCGCGCGTTTCTCGAGCGCGAAGCCTCCAAGCCCATGCCGCTGCATCTGGCGTTCAAAAAGATTCCGGCGCTGGAGAACGGCAAAGTCGTGAAACCGGCCGAACCCAACGGCTACAAATTCGAGAAATTCATTTTCGACATCCTTCCCAACGCCAAGCGTGCGGCTTTTCTCGCTTTTGAGCAGAAGGACGAGTTTTCGCCGGTCAAAAACGCCGAAGGCTCCGATTCCCCCGACACCTGCCGCGCCGATATGCGCTCGAAGTGGGTCGGCTGGCTGGAGGAGGCGGGGATGAAAGTCCCGCCGGATATGCCGGTCGAAATCGATCCCGTATATGCGCTTGATGCATCAGACATAAAGTCGGTGGGATTGATGCTCTTCAACTGAAAGGTAAGGATATAATGAAAATGCCGCGGTTTTTTGCGCTTGCGTTTGCGGTTGCCGGACTGTGCGGCTGCGATAAAGTGAAAGGCGTCGTCCGCGAAAAATTGGAGGACGGATGGCTTTTCATGCGCGCGGACTCTTCCGCGACCGAAACCAATTCGGCGGCGTGGAAAGCGGTGAGCGTTCCGCACGACTGGGGCGTGGACAAGCCGTTCGATCCCGGTAAACCCTACGGAGATGCGTATCTCGAACCGACGGGAATCGGCTGGTACCGCTATTCCTTCAGGGTGGACGGCGCCAAGGCCGGGCTTGTGAAATCCGGCGGCCGGATTTTCTTCGAGTCGAACGGCGCGATGAGCAACTCGAAGGTATGGATCAACGGACATCATGTCGGAGGCTGGCCGTACGGCTACACTCCGTTCAGGTGCGATCTCACCGGGCATCTGAACCTTGACGGCGAGAACGAAATCGTCATAAGGTGCCACAACAAAAAAGATTCGTCGCGCTGGTACACCGGCGGTGGGCTTTACCGCGAATGTCGCCTGGCGTGGTGTCCGAAAGATTATCTGATTCCCGGATCGGTTGCCATCACGACGCGAGACATTACCGCTCAATCTGCCACCGTGGACGTCCGCTACGAAATGTCCGAATCGGGAGCGAAGGGGTTTTCGTTCAAGGTCGAGAATCCGCGGCTCTGGGATATCGACGATCCGCATCTCTATACGCTTGAAATCGAAGGCGAGAGTTTCCGTTACGGCATCCGCACAATCTCCTTCCACGCCGATATGCGCGGC
>JAFVZE010000114.1 GCA_017508315.1 Kiritimatiellia bacterium
CTTTTCTTCCTCATGACGCATGCAGTCTACCAAATCCCACAGCCAATAGCCAAGCATATACAGTAGAACTTTTACAGAAGGGTCCTTTTTGCCAATAAAACCCTATGAAGATTTATTTTCACACACCTTCTTTTTCGTCGTAGACTTTTTCATCTGAAGGCGCTTTTCAGGCGCAAGAGCCATTTTCTTGAAGGCCGCAAAATCGATGTCGACCCGGCTTTTCCGCCGGAAATCCGCGGCGTATCCGACGCGGATTTAGCGAGCACCAGCGCCGAAGCGACCCCGGCTCGAAGGCCTTGCGTGCATCAATTCAAAAAAGTGGGATAAGGGTGACTATCCCCACCTTTTGACGTTTTTAGAAGTTTCAAACCGGGGATATTCCAATCGCCGCGGCCGATTCCACGACCGATCTGGTCCGGGAAAGCAGCAGCTTTGCCGAAATCCTCTCGGGCGGAATTCCGGCGAGCATACCGACCGCCCTGCGGTACGACGACATCTGCGAACGGTAGGTTTCCCGCATCCGCGCCTCGTAAGCGCCGACGGTCTCGCCCCGACGCATGGCGTTCGTCTTGAAATCGTAGATTTCGGCCCTCCTATCCTCCCCGGAGCCGGTGAACACGACCCGGTCGAACTGTCCCGATTCCCAGGCGCCGTCGGCGAATATCTCGTACGGACGTTCCCGCCAGAGTTCGGAGAACCCCTCGGGTTTGACGAATGCGCGATCGAAGGCGTCCTTCGCCTCCCCGGCGGGGATCCATTCGATATTTTCATACATCGCGTGCATCCCCCTGCCGTACTCCGCTCCCGCCGCGAATTCGTCATCGAAAAGCCGCTCCGCGGCAAGCCCCGTCATGTACGATTCGCTCGGACGCGCCTTCGCGACGTTTTCCCGCTTTCTCCGCGCGGGCGGCGGTTTCCCGCCGTCCGCATCTCTGCCGTCCGTCCGCGTTCCGCACTTCAGATACCATTGCCGGTCGCCGCCGCTCTCAAGCCCGACCAGCCGCACCAGATCGCTGAACCTCGCCGGCTCCGAAGGCGGTCTGGCGTTCTGCGGATGCAGAATGAGCGTAAGCGCCTTCTTGGCCCGCGTGAGCGCGACGTAGTCGAGACACAGCGACGAGTACAGCTGCGAGAGCCGTCTTCTGCGCTCCGCCTGCCGCAGCACCGGATCGGACGCGGCGGTGCCGGACGAAGGATTGTCCAATATCCACTGCGGCTCGTCGTTCACCAGCGGCCCGGGATGCTTCGAGCCGTAAAGATCGTCGTACTCGTAAAACGGCACGATCACATGATCGAAACCGAGTCCTTTGGACTGGTGCATCGTCATGATGCGCACCATGCCCGACTGCGCGTAATCCCTGCGTCTGTGCTCCGCGAGATATCCGGCGAAATCCGAGAGACGGACGGTCTCGTCGCGCAGATCCTCGAATTCCGCGGCGCATTTGACGAACTCCGCGAACCTCGCCTCGGTGAAATCGTTCCAGCTCTCGGGCACCTTTTTAAGCGCCTCGCGGACATCGCGGAATTTCCGCACCATTCCGAGACGGGTGAAATCGTCGAGCAGCGAGGCCGACAGTTCCGCGGCGCCGGGTACGCCGCCCGGGAACAGAGCTTCGGCTATCGGCGAATGCCGGATGCACGCGTACGCATAGCCGTCGCCGGGATGCTCGGCGAGCTTCAGCAGCATCGTGAACGCGACGAGCACCGGCGAATCCATGATCCCGCTGTCGCCCTCGAAAACGACGTTGTCGATTCCGCGGGACTTGAGATGCGCGAGAATCGCCTCCCCGAATCCGTTGTTGCGCACGAGGATCGCGCTCGTAAGCCCCCTTTCCCACGGTCTTACCGCTTTAAGCTCATTTTCGATATGGCGGAAGAAATCGCTCTGCTTCGCCTGAGCCCCTTCCTTTTCGGCCTGGATGACGTTTACGAACCCCTCGTTTTCGGTGTCGAAGCTCCGGTGCTCGGGGCACTTCCACCGCATCCGCGCATCGGCATCGTCCATGTCGAAGGCGCCCCGGATCACGGACGTGTCGAAAATCCGGTTGACCGCCGCCGATATCCGCGCGAGATACCGCCGGGACTCCACGAGTTCGCCGTTTTCGTCGGCGGATGCCGCAAGTTCCCCGAGTATCTGCACATCGCCGCCGCGCCATTCATAGATCGCCTGCTTGCGGTCGCCGACGACGAACACGCTTTTGCCGCCGTCGGACTGCCGGCTCTCCTCGATGAGACCGCTCAGCGCCGACCACTGTCCGCGGCTCGTGTCCTGGAACTCGTCCAGCGCCCAATGGTCGAGTTTCGCGTCCATGCGGTACTCCAGCGGAGCGAGCACGCCCGCGCCGAGACTGCCGATCAACCTCGGGACATCGTCGAACGTTACGAGCCCGCGCCGGCGGATCTTCATCGCATAGGCCGCCTCGTACATGCGCATGAGCCGGTATATCCCCTGCGTGCGCCGCAACGCGCCGGCGATCCGCCAGCGGTGCATCATCGCGACCGCCTTCGCGGCGAGAGGTTCGTCCTTCATGCATTTCGGCGCGTCCTTGACCGTCCCGCGGAACTCGCGGACCGCCCTGATGAAAGTATCGCATCCGCGTTTGGCGGCGCAGGGGGACGCCGAGAGAGTTTCCGCCAGCGAACGGATGTCCGCCAGCGTCACATCCAGTCCGCCGGGCGCGCTCCCGTTCCATATCCGAGGCGCGACTCCCCACGCTTCGCGCTGCGGCATGTCGCGCAGAGGCTGGTGCCACATTGAGATGAAATTCGAAAACTCCCCGAGAAAAGTCTTTGAACCGTCGCCGTCCAAAGCGAGGCGGAAGGCATCGCGGTATACGTCTTTCGCATCGTCGCTCCCGAGCGCCATCATCTCGTCGAGCAGCCTCCCGCGCTCCACCGGCGCGCGGAAATCGCCGAGCACCGTAACCTCCCCTTCCAGCCCCAGTTCCAGCGGCAGCATCCTGACGATTTTCATGAGGAAACTGTCGAGCGTGCCGATAAGCGAAAGGTGCTGCCGCGAAATCACCTTGCGGAGCATGGCGGAGAAATCCTCTCTGGAAAGCTTCCTGCCGGCATCGACCCTGAGACTTTCCGCCGCCGCCGCACCGTCACTCTCCGCCGCCGCCGACAGGCGTTCGATGAAACTGTTGAATATCTCCCCGGCCGCGGCGCGGGAAAACGTGAGCGCGACGATGCGTTCCGGCTCCGTCCCGCCGAAAATAAGTTTCAGAAGCCTGGTCACGAGCATGAACGTCTTGCCGGTTCCGGCCGACGCCTCGACGACGGTGAGTCTCGCGGGCGAATTCATTCCGCTGCCCTCGCCTTCTGGTCCGCGATCCATGCCGGATCTATCCCCTGCTCCGGAGACTCCCAGACAAGCCCGCCGTAGTCGCGGGCCCATTCGCTGTCCCGGGACGGCGGATAGAATATGCCGCGCGCGATTCCGTCGAGGAGGCCGACGATCTCGTCTTCCGCCTCCGACTGCCCGGCGGGGCCGAATGCGTGCGCCTCGTCGAACATCGTATCCTCCGCCCTGCGCGCGAGTATGCAGTACAGCGCTTTCGCATCCGCCGCGCGACCGGCGAAGCGTCCGCAGCACTGGACCATCGCCCGGTAGACCGGGAGCTGGACGCTTCCCGGATCGTCCTTCGGCCGCTCCCACGTCTTGTAGTCGATGACGGCAAGCTCGCCGGTATGCTCGTTCTCGTCGATGCGGTCGACTTTCCCGCGAAGAAGCGTGCCGGAACTTTTTATCCGGCACTCCAGACTCTGCTCCGCGGCGACGATGCGCCATCCCGCCCGGCGCCGTGCCGCCTGCGCCGGCGCGAAATTCCGGAGCCGCGCGATCGCCGCCTCGCCCTGCAGTTCGATGATCGCCGGAAGATTCGTTCCGTATGCGCCGAGGACGAGGCGCATTTCGAGTTCCAGCCAGTTCGCGATCTCCGCCTCGTCCGCGGAATCCTTCGGCCCGTTCTTGGCGAAGCGGTCGAGCACCTCGTGACACAGCGTGCCGAACGTCATCGCGTCAAGCTCCTGCGCGTTGTCGTCCGACGGCTCGCCGAACGTCTCCTGCAGAAAGAAGCAGAACGGACAGCGTTTGTACTGATCGAGTCTGGTCGGTGAAATCGTCGCGCGCTCGACGCGCCGGCGCGGAGGGAAAGGCAGTCTGAGTCGCCACGCGTCCGGAAGCGCCTTAGGCGGCGACCCCTCGTGCCCTTTCGTCACGGCGTAAAGACGCCGCGCGAGGCCCGGAAGATCTCCGTCGCCGATTCCGCCGAAGAGTATGCGCGAAGGCTTCAACACGTTCCTGTCGGCCGCGATCTGGTGCATGTGGACGCGGACGCATCCCGCGCCGCGGCACCGCACGGCTTCGGCGAAGATGAACGAATCCCGCATCGCCCGCGATTCGTTCGTGGAAAGGCCGAGCGCGGCGCGCAGCGAATCCGGAACGAACGGATGCCCGACGACGCTTTCCGGCACGCAGCCTTCGTTGAATCCGGCGATCACCAGTTCATCCTCGCCGCACCACGGCACCTCCAGCCAGCCGTCGGCCGCGAGAACGTTGGGCGCGAGAGGTTCAAGCACATAGGATGCTCGCTTGAGCAGTTTCGAGAAAAGCATCGCCCGCCACCGCACGGCAACGGCGTCGGATTCGACCTCGCGCCTGAGAGCGCGCAGGCATTCGGCGGCGGCTACCAGTTCGCGGTCGCCGGGGGCGTGCTCGTCAAGCGTCCTGCCGGCGAAAATCCTGCGCAGGAAGGCGAACGCGTCGCCGAGCTGCGCCTTCACCAGTTCGCAGGCTTTTAGCAGCCCGGTCAGCGCCGTGCGCTCAGCGTCCCGCCGCGCGGATCCGATGTCGGAACGGATGGCGTCAAGCGTTTCGTCGAGAGTGCGCGGAAGGTGCGCGTTCTGCACCGCGTCCAACGCGCCGATGAAAGAGGCGATTCCCGGAAGAGGCTCCCCCAGTTCCCGCGACAGCCATCTGGCGACATCGCCCGTGCGCAGAAACGCCGAAAGCTCCCGGTACCCGCCCGACTGCGAAAGCGCCAGAATCCCGGACAGCAGCCGCCCGAGCGAAGATTTCGCCACACTCTCCCGCGACGGGTTGCGCAGCACCAGTTCGGTCTCGGCGAACTTGTTCTGAAACGCCCCTTCAAGTTCCGGAAACATCTGCGGATCGCAGACCGCGAGCGCGGGCACGGCCTCACCGTCCTTCACCGCCCTGAAAAACTCCGCGATATCGTCCGCCTCCACGACGCCGGTGGGAGCGGGAAAAACATCTGACGGTCCGAGCGGGGCCGGGAAATGCGAAACCGGGCGTCCCCACTCGTCAAATTTCGAAGAATCGGCTTCGTCGGCATGCACCAGTACCGTGATTTTCTGGGCGGAATTGCCGAGATATTTGACAAACGCGCTCTGGACATCGACCAGCCCCGGCAGGACGATCTCCTCTATCCCGTCCATCCGGCAGCCGGCCTCGACCGCCGAGCGCCGGGCGGCAAGGCGCGAAACAAGCCCGTTTCGTCTCAACCCCGCGAAGAAAAGTTCCTCCAGCTTTGCGATGTCGCGCCAGCGTCCGCTCTCGATCCCGCAGTCCACCTCACGGGCGAAAACCGCCCCCTCTCCGAGCACCTGCGGAATCGCGAGCAGCCCCTCGGCCATGTCCAGCGCCCAGCGCATGTCGCGATCTTCCGGAATCTGCGGGAAAAGCGACGAGTATTCCGAAAGATCGGCGGTTTCAAGCACTTCGGCGAGCGCGGCGATCTCCTCCGCCTCAGACGCGACGGGGACCCCTTCGCCGCCGAGAAGCGCGCTGGTCATGGAAACTCGCGGCGGCAGTATCCCGCCCCAGCCGGTGGCGGCGGCGCGTCTGGCGAGCGCGAAGCGCAGACGGCGGCCGCTCTGCGCGGTCGGCACCACGACAAGGACGTGCGCGAGCGATTTCGAACCCGACGGCGTATCCCTTACGCGCCCCGGATATCCGCCGCCGCCGCACAGCCAATCCGCCGTCTCTTCGACGAGCTTGGCTTTCGGATTGAGATACCAGACGTGTTTCACCGATTCTCCGCGCGCCTGAACACAAACGAGCCGATGTTCAACTGGGCATGGAAGTAGAACGAAACGACATGCCGGCCGGCCGGAAGTTCGAGTTTCTCGATAACCGCACTTTTGTCAAGACTCCAGCTGTCGGCATCGCCCGTATATTCAAAGGAGAACACCCCCGCGGTCTTGCCGTCGACGACCACATGGACCGCGTGCCGTCCCTGCATCGCCGTTCCGTAACGCATCTCGGCGCGGTACGGACCGGCCTCGGCGATATCCACGGTGTAATTAACCCACTCTCCCGGCATTATGCTCGCGATCTCGCTGGCGGTGCAGTCCAGATCGCCTTCCGTCCGCCGGGCCTGTCCCGATCGTGAATAAGCGTTGCCTTTGGTGGTGTCGTAATACGCGACCTTCTGTCCTCCTTCGTCGTATCGCCACGGCATAATCCGCCCGGGCAGTTTCTGCGCGATCCCTTCGTACGGACGCGTGGCGGGGTTGAAAAACTTCGGATGTCGGCGGATGACCTTTGCGGTACGGGCCACGGCTCCGCTTTCATCCTGCACGAACGCGACGAACGAATGCGGCGCCTTGGCGAAATCGGGAACGACCTTCTGCCGACCGGTGCTCATGTAGCGCGTCCGGGAATACCAGTCCTTCGTCAGTTCGACATCGAACACGTAAGGCGCTTCTTTTTTGTACCCGATGAGATATCCGGCGTCGTAGAGATACACGCAGGCGATCCCCGCACCGCTCTTCGCCGATACGGAAGGAGCGACCTCGAAGCGCATTTTTTCTCCTTCATCGAAGAATTTGAGCGTTCCGTCGTCTTCCGCCGCCGCGCCCCTCCATTCGACCGACGGGAGCGAAGCGCTTTTCTCCGGCATTGCGTAGGCGCGGACGTAATCGACCTTGTACGTCTCCGGGAACTTTGCGCCGGTCTTGTCGAACCACGGCCAAGACTTGCCCATCACCTGTCCGGAGACGATGAGATGCAGCGGCGCGGTCGCCACGGCGTGGTTGATCGCGTCGTAGGTTACCGACGGCCAGTTGCTGTGGTTGGCGGCCGATTCGAGCAAC
The DNA here is from genome assembly GCA_017508315.1 of Kiritimatiellia bacterium. Lineage (GTDB taxonomy): Bacteria > Verrucomicrobiota > Kiritimatiellia > RFP12 > UBA1067 > UBA1067. The sequence goes on from JAFVZE010000114.1 coordinate 7,123, forward strand.
CTGCCGTTCACGTAATAGGAAATCTCGAACGGCGTCCACTTGCAGCCGATCACCACCCAGTCGTCGATATCGCCATCAAGTTCCGAATTGTAGTTCCAGCTCTTTAGCTGATCGCCGAGATACATGTGCAGGTTGTGATCGAGCTGCAGACGGTTCTTGCCCTGCGGCGTTATTTTGCGCGTGTAGTAGTCCTCGAAAATATCGATCTCCAGACCGTCCACGAACGGATCGGAGTTGATGCGCCCGTACATCCAGAAAGCCGCCCACCAGCCGTTCTGGCGCGTTAGCTTCACCTTCGCTTCGAAATAACCGTAGACGAATTCGCGCTTCGACCGGAGCGAAGCCGATTCAAGCGTTTTTCCGTCCTTGCCGTAATCGGCTTCGATCTCCAAAACCCCCTTGCCGTCGACCCTCGTATGCTTGCCGAGAACTCCGCTGCAGTTGCGCCCGCGATGATACCATTTCGTCCAGTCGATGGAATCGCCGTCGAATTCGTCGGCGAAAACGAGCGGCCAGCCCTCCTTCACGGGATCGAAAGTCTTCGCCGGTTTGACGATGCAGGGAACATCTACCTTCTTCGCCGGAGCGGCCAAAGCGACAATGTGCTCGTCCACCGTGATTTCCGCCTTCCTGCCCGGTTCGGAACTTGCAAAAACCGTACTGACGCCAAGCGGCCGGTAACCGTAACCGTCTTTCCAGAGCCCGCCGAACAAGGCGGTCTTACCTTCTCGCGCATACGAACTCGAATCCGAAAGTCCGGAAACGACAAAAGAAAAGCCGCCGTCGTCGCCGATGTAAAGCGCGAACTCCGCCGGCAGCGACCTGACGGGGACCGGCAGCGTTTCCTCTTTCATTCCGTCACCCGCGATACGGCAGGGAAGCGTTCCGTTCTCCGGAGACAGAACCTTGACCGAAAACGTCCGGTTGAAGCCTTTGAGTTCCGTCATCAGGCTTGAACGCGCCCCCTTGAAGCCGTATATCCTAAGCGAATGGACGAGACGCACCCTTGCGCCCTGCGGAGGGTCGAACTCATTCCGGGACAGTTTGAGCGGGACCGACGAGTCCGTTTCATAAACGCCCATGCCGGTTTCCTGCAAGAGACCGGGCGCGACATAACCGGTTGTAAGCCGCGCCGCCCCTGAACGCCCGGCGTTTTCCTCGTAGCGTTCGGCGCAAAGCGTCTTGACCGTCGAATACCGCTCAGCGGCCGACACTGCGCAGGCCAACGCGCACAATACCATAACAGCTGTTTTCATATCATCGGATCCTGTACGTAGATTTCGCTTTCGGGCGGCGGCTCGGAAGTCTGGAAATTCTCGCTGCCGGTGTGCTCGGGCTCGCGGTCGCAGAAACGGGTGAATTCGCGGATGAAGTTGACGCGTACTTCGCCGGTTTCGCCGTTGCGGTTCTTGGCCACGTCGATGATGGCGAGCGTCTCGTCCTGGCTTTCCGGGTCGGCGGCGTTGCGCGACGGCCGGCGCAGCAGAAAGACGACGTCGGCGTCCTGTTCGATGGCGCCCGAATCACGAAGGTCGGAGAGCTTCGGTTTTTCGAACTTGTCGCCGCGCTGCTCATTGGCGCGGGAAAGCTGCGAAAGAACGATGACCGGCACTTTAAGTTCCTTGGCCATCGCCTTGATCTGCTGCGAAATCATCGACACCTCGATCTGCCGCCCCTGGCGCGAACCCTCGCGGCAGCAGCAGAGTTGGAGATAGTCGATCACGATAAGCTCGATGCCGTACTGCTTTTTCATGCGGCGCGCGCGCGCGCGCAGGTCCATGATGTCGAGACCGGCCGTGTCGTCGACATAGATCGGCGCCGTCTTCAGCTCGCCCACCGCCTGAATGAGATTGTTGGTGAGCATCTGCTTTTCGCTCTTGGGGACGAGATTGCGGTTGAGCCGCCACATATTCACCCCGGCGCGGCCGGCGATCATTCGCTTCGTCAGCGCCTCGACCGGCATTTCCAGCGAGAAGATCGCCACCGGATGGCGCTTGCCGCCGTCGCACTTCACCGGAACATTGTTCATGTCCATTCCGAGAGCGCAGCTTTCGGCGATATTCATCGCCAGCGACGTCTTTCCCACGGAAGGACGCGCGGCGATGACGATCATTTCCGCGTTCTTGAGCCCCTGGAGTTTTTCATCGAGATACCGAAGCCCGGTCGAAAGACCTTCGAGATTGTCGCCGCGGGATTCGAAAAGCGCGTCGATGCGCCTGAAACTCTCGTCCACCGCCGCCGACCACGGCATGGTCACGCCGGCGGAGCCGCCGATCTCGAGAAACGTCCGCTCCGCATCGCCGAGCACCACCTGCGGATCCGGATATTCGCCCTCGTCGTAGCATTTCTCGACCACGCTCGCGGCGCGTTCGATCATCATTCTGCGCAGATGCTTGCCGCGGATGATTCCGATATAGTGTTCGGCGTGGGCGGTCGTGGGGACCTCGTCGATGAGCGCCTGCACGTACCCGACGCCTCCTATCGCCTCGAGTTTGCCGCCGGTGCGCATCTGTTCGATGAGCGTCAACGCGTCCAACGGCTTCGCGAGCCGGTTCATCTCCAGCATAGTCGAGTAGATCGCCCGGTTGCGCGGATCGAAAAACGTTTCCGGCTGCACGCCGGAAGTGAGGCACACGTCCATTACCCTGTCATCGTTGCGCCCGGTCGTGTCCAGCAGAATAGAACCCAACACGGCCCGTTCGGCCTCCGTGTTGTTGGGAGGAGTCTTCATATCATTCATGCCGGTGATTATACCAAAAACCCGTCAACCGGAAATAAGACCGATATCCACAGCTGTCAACCTCAAATCAACAACTTGTCAACAGTTGACGACATTGAAACATCCCCGGTTTTTCAAACATCTAATGCTCGACATCCCAGCCACAGCGCTACCACCGCCGCGAATTACAAAAACTACCGCAACCAAGATATGATTGCTCAGTTCCCGATATACGCGAGCGAATTCGGTTCGAACTCCAGAAACGCGGAGCCGTCCGTCTCCGCTTCGAGCGGAACTTCGGTGAAAAGACGGCTGGAGTCCGTGACGTGCGCGAAGAGCCCGGCGAGTGAAACGCCTTCGACGCGCACGCGCACGCGCTTCATGCGTACGGAGTTGTCGTCTTCGGAAAACCGCGCAAGATAAATTCCGAAGCGTCCCTTCCCGTCCGTCGCCGCCGTCACATAAATGTCGTCGAAATCGTATTTGTCGGCGGAACGCAGATTCTTTATCTCCACCTGCGTTCCGAGCGCGGCAAGCTTGCCCCAGGCGTAGATCGCATAATAACCGGGAAGCGGTTTGGTCGCCTTGAAAAGTCCGTTCATCGACGTGTTGGGCCGCGCATCGTAGTAATGCGCAAGATCGACCGGCGCATTCTGGCAGGCCGATATGACCGACGCTGTGTACGCCGCCCCTTTAAGGCAGCGCGAGCCCGACTCCACGCTGAGCGAATACGCCCACTCGTGATTCCAGTCGCGCACGTAATTCCATTCGGTCATATAACTTTTGGCGTTCCGGTAGCCGTTTTCATCCATGTAGCGGCGCATATTCAGCGCACGCTTCACGACCGCCTCGGGCGTCGTCTGATAGCTGTGCCACGAGAAGAAGTCCATCGGCACCTTGCGCTTGCCCATCTCGATCAGGAAGCGCTCGCTCCACGCTTCCCAGCCCGTCGTGGCCGGGCCGCCGATCATGAGATCCGGGAAGCGTTTCTTCAGATGCCGCGCCACAATCTCGTAGAAATCGTGGAACTGCGCCTCCGTTCCGCCCCAGCACGTGGGATTCTTCGGCGAATTGTTCGACGCCTCGTTCCATATCTCCCAGTGGCGGATGTTCCACTTGAAGCCGTCCGCCCAGCCTTCGTTGTAGTGGCGGATCACATGCTCGCAGATGCGCGCCCACTTGGCAAAATCCTTGGGCGGACCGACATGATACTTCTTGATTCCGTGCTCGATCGACTGACCGAGGCGGTAGAAGACTTCCGTCCCCGCCATGCGGATAGTATCGAGCATTCTGTCGGTGTACGTGAAATCATAGTTGTTCGGATCGTTCTCGTCCTTGTCGAAATCCGGAAATATCGCCGAAATATCGGCTACGTGAGACCCGCCGTATCCGCCGTACAGCGCGGAGTCGTGCGTACGCGCCGAAGGGATTCTCGCCGCCTTATAGGCCGTGAAGTTGCTGCGGCTCTGATAGGCGCGAGGCGTGATCGGGCCGTTGTTGACGCCGTTGAGCGGCTTGATCGACCCGAGCGATCTGCCTGGAAAGACGACAACAGTACGCACGTCCGGCGTCGCCTCCTTTACCGTATTGACGGCGAACACCGCCTCGGGAAGAACACCTACACCATCGTTGCCGGCCGTCGAAACCGCAGCGAAAATCGCGGCGGCGAGCAAATGCATTGTCATAGTTCTATTTTTCCCTCACTACCATCCCATAGGCGGGAATGGACACCTTTCTTTTTTGAGTTGCGATAATATCACATGCTAACGCTTTACGTCAACCCAGAAAATCTGGAGTTTACCCATTTTTTGAATTCTGACGACGCTCTTCCCAAAACGACAAAAAAATGCGACATCCTTTTGACGGTTTTCGGTAGAATACCGATTGCTCAAAAAACAACCAAAAGAACTGCACCGTGTAGTCGTCAAACGTGCGTTCACAAGGTTCGGCAAATGGATAAGAACTTTCGCCAAAGCAAATGTACCTGATGCCTCTACGACGAACGCTCCCATGTTGTCAGGCTTCGCAGAATTCTTCGAAGTCGACTACGGATAACCCCGTATAAACCTAAAACTGCGAAATCCACTTCTTAAAATACACTTCACCCTTTATTTATCGGGGTGAAATCCACTTTCGCATTCAAAAAATGGGTAAACTCCAGAGAACTTGTTACAGAGCCTTACCACCGCATTTTGCAAAATGCGAAGGTAAGGTCATACATAGTCCTACGCATGAAACTCATCTTCATGAGACTTGCCGATCTTCACGGCCTTAACCATCTTACCCCTAAAAACACCCTTCGCCTTTACAAGCTTTAGGCATTCGTTTGTGACTACATACACATACCCTGCTTTCGGCTTGAATTTAAGGTTCTGCATCATATTGGGCACCCTCTCTAGTCAGCAATTAAATGTTATCCTACGAGAACAGAATGACGTCCTTGTTTCAAGACTTTGCGACTCTCACCATTGGCAATAGCACTTCGGATCTTGGCATTGCGCAATTCAATACGCCAAGTATTTTCAGGATACCATGAATCTTGAAACCAAATCATATCAACTCCGCAAGCATCCAATACGGATCGCATTTCATCCAACTCATTTGGATTCACATTGTACGGATGTGAAACAAAGATTCTTTCCCGTGTTTTTCTATCTATAAATGTCTCAGGATGATCCAATAACGAAGATTTAAGACGCAGCACATTCCAAATCGGGAAAGAACTGCTATCCCTTCCTGTCAGATAGCAGATTGGATCGTTTGAACTACCGTGGGTGCGCTTGTAATTCTTAGGAATGTTGATTAACATCGGTTTCCTCTCTTCTCATTATATCCTTGACGCATAAATGGCTTTCCCTTTTTGAAATCAGAAATGGTTTTCAAACACAATTAGTCGTTGTCTGTGCCGCTGTGCCCGATTTTAGTCATATCGCGCAATAATCTCTTTTCAATTTCTATATAGTGTATGCCTTTCTTTAATGTGCTTTAACGATTCTCACACAGCTACAACATCAACTTTTCAACCATTTAAACAACTTTTTTGACATTAAAACAGTGCCAATAACCCCACCAAAATCAATCACAATAGTAATAAACCTTCCAAGTCCCTCTATCTTAGCATACGCCTTATAATTAACATACACCACCAAACAGAAAACACCCAGCAAACAAACGATCTTAAATAGTGCTTTCATAGCACATCTAAATTTCCTTTTTCGTTCTTCACGTAATATCTCTTTCTTTTGATATTCCTGTAACTTGTTTTGTTGCAGTCGTATAACTTCCTCTTCTTCCTCTAATTCTTTGTTTTTTGCCTCTAATATTTCTTGATTTGCTGTTTGAATTTCTCGAACAATTTTTTCTTGATTCTCACGATACTGTCTATAAGATTGCAATTCAATTTCATAACGCTCAAGAGATTCTGCAGAAAA
>JAFVZE010000115.1 GCA_017508315.1 Kiritimatiellia bacterium
AAACGAAAAAATCTTCGCCCAGCGCTTCATTCGCGGCCTTTCCACAACGAATGGGCAGCTCGGCCGGATTCACGGAATTCGATGTCGGCGCTCTCGCCGGAAGCATAGCGGAACCGCGCCTTTTCGACGACCTCGGAGCCCGTAACCGTCACCGATCTGATTATCCGGCGCATGTCGAAACGCTTGGGCGCGAACTCCACGCGCCATTTCCCGTCCGCAATGCTTGAATCGACCTCGAAAAGCCGGTCGAACGGCACTTCTCCGCCGGCGAGAAAATCATCGACTGCCTGACGAACCTCGTGATAGTGCGGAAATTCCGATGACGGCACTTTCCGAAGACCCTTGCCGTCGCCAGAAAACTCAATCCCCTCCGAAAGCATGGCGATCTTCGATTTGATCGGCTTTTCCATGCTCCAGATCACGCCTTTGCCCTTGAAGCACGAAACGACCCCCTCGAACCTGAACTTCAACGGAGAATCTTCAATGGTTTTAACCATCGTCCATGAGGCGTCGGCATCGAGCGAACGCGCCAGCGCCGTTTTGAACCGTTCGGGAAGCGCAGCCGCACCGGCCCGGACGGAGAACAGACCCGCCGCCGCGAAAAGCAGGGCGATCATCGCCGGAAATCCCGTCACTTGCTTTTCCATGCCATGATCCCGGATGTACAGACGCTCTCGCCGATCTTGAACGAGAATGAATAACGTTCGCCTTCAAGGCGCGAAAGCGTGAAGCGGACCCGCTCGCCCGGCAGCACCGGCCGCTGGAATTTGAGGCGCAGAATCTCGCCCGCGAACGGCCCTTTGCGCCATCGGCGGCGAATGCACCGGCAGACCCAATCAAGCTGGACCACGCCCGGCAGAATCCTGAAATTCCTGAAATGCCCGTCGAAATACACGGCATCGGAAACAAAAACGAGATCCGCGGAGAAGGAGTCTTCCCCGGAAACCTCGTTTTCGGAAACCGGTTCCTGATAGCGCGATTCGAGGATCGGCAGAATCTCCGAACGCACGAGCTTGCCCTGCTCGTTGTACGGCAGGCCGTTCAGATACCGGATGCGCCGCGGAAACGCGAAAGGCTCGATCCCCGCGATCTCGCGCTTGAGCGCGGCCGTAAGTGCGCCGTAAGTGCTTTTTTTCAGCGCCGCCCTGCCTTCGGCGGAAAGCTCCACCAGCGCGCGGATTCTTGGCACAGGCTCGTCGGACGCGACGGCATGGGCCTTGCCCACGAACGGATGCCGCTCCATCGCCGCCTCTATCCGCGGAAGCGAAACGTACTTTTCAAGAATCTTGACATTACGGTCCGCGCGCCCGAGAAGAAGGAAGCGCTCCGGAGAAACGAACTCGACGGAATCGCCCATCACGAACGGACGCGAGATCGAAAACTCCGAATCCACGGCGATGCGCCCGTCATCCTCCCTCCAGGCCGAAACTCCGCCGAAAAGCGTCCATTCCTCGCCGTCGGCCTGTCTGCGCCACGCGACCGACCCGGTCTCAGTGCTGCCGAATATCTCGGTCGGAGAGATTCCGGCAAGTTCCCTCACCCGACGGGACAGATCCTTCTTGAGCAGGCTGCCGGAAGTGACAACTCCCGCGAGCGATGCGCCCAACGAGCGGAAATCTTCGCTTTCAACCGCCTTTTCGAGAAACGACGGCGTGGTCACGAGCAAAATTTTTCCGCGACCGGCCGCGGCAGCCGTCAATTCTTCCGCCGAGACGATTGTCCCGTCGTAGACTTCGCAACCGGCGATTTCCGGCAGCAGTTTGCGCCACAGCGTTCCGAACATGTGCTCCTGCCGGATCGTCGCGAGCACATAGGGTCTGTCCCCGAAAAGATCCGGAAACGATTTCAGCAGCATCGCCGCATCCGCCTCGACGGATGCGGCGGTTTTCTCGATCACTTTGGCGCTGCCGGTGGAGCCGGAAGTGCGAAAACCGATGTATTCGGGTTTTTCCGTCATTTCCCGCACTTTCCCCTCATCCTGCGGCGCACCGCCCATTCGGCAGCGAACATCGTTCCCAGAAGAACATACGCCAGAAACCCGTTGTAAAAAGCCCATGTTTCAGGCGACGCGAAGACCGTAAGCACGGTGACGGCCAGATGCAGGAAAAGAAAAACCGTCCAACAGTTGTTCACGACCCGGCAATAACGCACTCCCCGTTCGTCAAGCATCTCGCCGCGTCTTCTGGCGATCTTCTCGACTATCGGAGTTTTCAGCGATGAAAGCGCGAAAACCGCGAACGCGATCGCGCCCATCACCGCCGGATACAGTCGTAAACAGACATTGCCGCGCAGAAAATAAACGAGCCAGACGACGGCAACGGCGAGAGATGCTCGGATAACCGCCTTCATCGCCCGCAGCCGAGTCTTACCGGCCCTGTTCGGCGATAAGTTTTTCAACGACATCTGTAATGTCGCCGAGCGTGCGTATCTGCTTGAAATCCTCAGCCTTGACCTTGAGACCGGTCAGCTGCTGAAGACGGACGACCATGTCCACCGCGTCGATGCTGTCGAGATCCAGATCTTCGAAGAGTTTCGCCTCCGGCACGAGTTTCTGCCCGTCAAGCTCAAAATCGGCGACCAGTATCTCTTTTATTTTCGATTCTATTTCTTCGCGGGTCATTTTCTCACTCCAGATTGATTCCGGCGTTTTCGGCGACAAATTTCGCGAGCGACGCGACCGAGCGGAAATGCTCGCGGTTTTCATCGGCGTTGGTCTTGAACTTGACCTGATATCTCTTCTTGATGGCCGCGCCGATTTCAAGCGCATCAATGCTGTCAAGACCGACTCCGTCGCCGAAGAGGGCATCCTGCGTCCCGATCGATTCCACCGTCAGTCCGTCTACATCCACCGCGCTTACGATGAGCGCCTTGATCTCGTTTTCTAATTCAATCAATTTCATATCGCGTATTATACCACATTTCCCGCCAATCGGGAGTTTTCCCCGTAATATCCTGCGCCCCGAAACCGTCATCTGACAATCAACACCATTCCTGACACCGGCTTGACCATCAGAGCCTTTCGTCCGTCATCGGTATCGGCGATGCGCCAGACGTATCTGTCGGGAACCGCCTCTTTGATCCCCTTGAAGGATTTTGCCGTCAGAAGTTTCGCCCATTTGCCGCCGCCGGCGGCGACAAACGCCGCTCCCGGCGCGAGCGATCCCTCTTCGACCGAAAACGTTCCGCTGATCGACGTGTCTCCGGTTTCAAAGACAAGCGTTCCGGCTCCCTTCTTGACGATGCTGCCGGCGCCGGCGATCGGGTCCGAAAAAGTGATCGTGCGACCTTCTCCGGTTTCCAAGTCTCCGGTATCGATGGAAAGCGCCGCTCCGTCCAGTTCGAGCGCCCGCGCCGCGCCCGCCGCGCCCGCCGCATCCGCCGCGGAGCCGTAAGCCCAATCGCATTTCGCGCCGAGCGTCGGCGTGCCGGAGGCCGCGATGCGGACTATCGCCCCCGACGACGGCGAAACCGTGAGCCAGTCGGTCGACGGCACGAGCGTGAGCGAATCGGAAAGCCTGAGCGTCTGGTCTTCGGCGAAGGGAGAGTCGCCGCGCATTTCAACACACCCCGAACCGGTCCACGAACAACCGTTCAAGGCGACCACCTTGCCGCCAAGCGTCATCTTTCCGTCGACTCTCACCGCCGCCGGAGCAAATACCGGCGCATTGTCTCCCGTAACGTTCAAAACTCCGTCTTTAAGAACCGTCAACCGTGTCGCCCGCGCGCCTCCTGTCGTCTGAGCGTTTATGATGACATTGGAAGCGCTCCATTCCCCTCCGAGCCGGATATCGCCGCGAATGCGCAGGCTCCCCCCGGAGGAACCTCCTCCCGTCAGGGCGACATAGGATGAGCCCTTGTTCAAAAGGCTTCCCCCGGGCGCGGAAGTGCAGACAACGCGATTTGATATCACAACCGGGAAAGCGGACTCGGAAAGTACGCTTTGAGTGCTTTCCGAACCGTACGACAGACTTATTTCCGACCCGGAGAAAACGAAGGGTCTGCACTTCGCATGGAAAACGAGCTGGCGGAAATATTTGTGCTCGTAATCGTGAATAACGGTGGAGTTGGCTGTCGGCCCGAAATAAGCCGAACAAGTTCCGTAGGGAACTTTACCGGTTTTCCAGTTGCCGGCATCCTTCCACGAGGAAGACACTTGACCAAGCCATGCATAATAACTGTCGGCATAGGGAAAAGCCGGCAGAACGCCGTCGCTCAGATAAAAACATCCGCCGTTGGACTCAACACTCCAACCTTGCGGACATTCGCAGACCAGAACACCGCCGGGCAGAGCACATATCGAATCGAAGAGATGATAGATTTCGCCGGAGGTCATCGCGCTCGGCGGCGAAAATTCCATTCTTGCCGACGGGTCGACAACAACATCGCCCATCACCTCTATCGGGGACTTGGACGCATCGACTTTGAGAACGGCTCCCGCCCCGAGAATCAAATCTCCGAGAGTTATCCGGCCGGTGATGCCGGTCAGATCGAGCGTCGTACCCGCGCCGACTTCAAGTTTTTTCAGTTCAGATGCGAAGCCGGACGACATCTGAAGCGTAACGGCGCCGCCGCCGGCCGCCGTGAGCGAGCTGATGCCGATATCCTTGAGCGCGCCAAGCGTTATGGAATGGACGCTTGTCATATCGAAACAGTTTCTCGTGTCAAAAACGACATCGCCGCCAAGCTCAATATCCACCGTGGTTCTGGCCTCCGCCGGAGTGTTCGACCAGTCTCCCCACGCCCCGAAAAGAATGCCGTCGGGGAAAGCGTATTTTGCCGCATCCGTATTTGGATCTTCGTAAAGACCATGCCCGAGTTTCATCGACTTGAGCCGATAGGTAAGCGTCTTGCCGGTATCAATGCGGAAAACGTCGGCGATTATCGTTCCTTCACCGGCGAACGTCCGGTTTTTCCGATATATGAGCACCCCGGGATGCACATTCGAAGTCCTGTTCGTAATCACGATCGTTCCGTCAAAGACCACATCGGTGTCGGGAGCGTTCTCCCTGACGATCAGAGCCTTGCCGGTTTTGATGAGAATATCCAACACGTCATCTTCGGCAAGCGGCAGATGCTGCGCGTTGACGTCGACATCGAACTCTACACCGTCGGTCCATTGCACGACATCCGCCGTTGCCGTAATGGCGATCGCCGCGAGCGCCGGGAGCAGAAACATCCGTTTGGTCATTTTCATTTCCTCCTCTCTGAACCTGTCCTATTTGAAATAATGCACCGAACTTGAACGCGCCGTATCGGCGGGAAGCGCGGCGGGATCTTTGGCGAGATAATTCTTAACGAAAAGCTTTGCAGCCGCCTTTTCATCATCCGTCATACGCCCCATGCGCCACTTGAGCACCTTGCGACCGAGTTCCGCGGCGAACGCCAGACGGTCGATGCGAAAGCATACGGCGCTGTCGTTCGCGGCAAGTTTCCGGCCTTCACCTGTACACTTGAGCAGATGATCGTAATCGGTGGCAAGCGCGACGCGGCAGGCCGCTTCGGTCTTCTGCTGCCATGTCGCCGGCATCGGCGATTCCTTGTTTTGGCGCGCGGCGACGGCACAGGCTTTCTCCAGATGATCGAAATACGCCTTGACCGGTTTCGCCGCCGCTCCGAACCCGGCGCGGCAGAAATCGTTCGCGACCGTATCATAGTCGAGGCGGTCGGGGTTGAAATGCGCCCGGCAGACGGCATAATACATAAGCGGCTTCAATGCCCAGTCGGACGCCATCGTGTCGTAATCGACCCCGATTATCCCGTTGGCCTCCATGAGTGAAATGTCGTCGAACATGCGCCGTCCGAGATTCTGCGGCACCTGAATGAAAAATCCGCCGTGCGCATTCGGCCGCCAAAGCACCTTGTTGCCGAATCCCGTCCAGGCGGCGAGATTCTCCTCCACCTCCGAACCGACATACTGGTTGTAGTATCCGGCGACCGAAAGAACGAGCAGATTTTTGTGCGGCTTGACCTTGACCGGCGGCGCGGTGTATCCGCCGTAGGCATAGCAGGAAAGGAGCATTTCGGGATAGCGCGACGCCACCTTCTCGGCCACCCGGTTCATGAAGAAATACACGCGGTCGGTGAGCGCCACGTACGGCAGACGCTTGCGCTCGGGGAAATACACTCCGATCGTGCTCGGCGCGGCATTGACGGGATCGAGTTTGCGGCAGTTCTCGCACATGCACCACGACGCCGTCGCGCCGTCGGGCAGGCAGAGCGAAACCGCCTTGCGCCACGGATTCCTGCGGATCTTTTCGAGAACGCGCTCGGCAGTCTTTTCCGCAAAGCCGGGATTGGAGAGACAGAACGTCGGACGCTCGACATGCCTGCCGAGTTTAAGCGTCCGCGAACCGTCCGGCTGCAGCGCGAACCACTCGCGATGGTCCTTGTAGTATTTCGTGTAGAAATCTTTGAAGAAATGCCCCCACTCGTAGGCATCGGCATCATTTGGTTTGTCGCTGGTCATGAACGAGTTGTCGTTCATGCCGTGCCAGCGGTGAAAATCGCGGTTTTCAGGACGGTCGCGCCATTCCGGGCGTCCGTAAGTGCGGATTCGCCGCACCGCAAACGACGTCCCCGCTTCCAGATCAATCTCCGGCAGCACGATCTCGCGTCTGCGCGGAATCACCTTGCCGCTTTCCCCCGGCCAGAGATAGCGGCAGCCGAGCGCCTCGAGGATGTACGTCGTCGCCCGGCTCTTGCCGGTATCTTCGCCGCCTAAGTACACCTTCCCGTCTTCGCACCAGATTTTCATGTATGCGTTGCGGGCGGACGCGCGATTCTTTCCCGGACGGACGGTGCGGTAGACGAGAGCCGGACCGGAAGACGGTTCCTCGCTGACGATATCGAACTTTTCGCCGCTCATTTCCGAAAGATGCCAGGCGAGTTCATCGGCGAGTTTGCGGCAGTCCCTCTCCAGTTCCGGAGGCACGACGATGACGGCTTTTTTCCCGTCCTTCAAGAGCGGCAGAGCGCCGCGGCGCTCCACCGCCTTGCCGAGTTGCGCACGTTTGGCAAAACGCACGGCGTGCTTCAGATACCCCGGCTCGCCGAGCGGGGTCGGATCCCATACGCCTTCAAGCGCCGCCTTTTTGATGTTCTGCACCTGCGCGAAAGCCTTCGCGTAGACATCGACGAGCTTTTGCACTTCCTGCCCTTCCGGAGTGACGATGAAATTGCCGGCATCGTCCGCATATCCGAGACTCTTGCTCTCTTTGGCGTACGCGGCCTTCATGCGGCCGATGCACTTGGGGATGTTCACCACCCGTCCGCGCAGCCGATCGGGATTTTTCCTGTCCGGCCAGCCGAAAAGCTGGCGCATGCACCATTCCCCGCCGACTATCGCCACGCCGCCGGCGTCGAGAAACCTCGTCAGCGCCGCGCGCGCCTCCTCGCTTTCGCCGCGCTTGAAATTTTTGCCCTTGGCCTCGCCGTCGATCTTCTCGCCGAAGTAGAGAACGCTGAATCTGCCGTAGTCGGCAGGGTCCACCCACTTGCCGATATAGGTCTCGTAGACATACCGCGAACTTTTCATCACGTCGGCCTCCAGCGCCTTGACGTCCGTCGCGAATCCCATGAGCGCGACCGGTCGCGGCGCCATGCCAGGCACGTCGACGGCCGCCCTGCGCCAGTCGACATCCTGAACCGCGATATTGTACCTGATCGCCTCGGCCGCGGCACGGGCGGAGACTTCGCCGAGCGAAAAGAACACCGGCTCCATACGGATCGACCCGTAGGCGATGTGCGAAGCCGAAAGGCAGACGGGCACGAAAAGGTTGATGCAGTCACTGCGCTTGGGGATGATCGCCCCGTAATCTATCGGATAGGGCCCGCGTTTGACGCTCTCTTCGACGTTGCCTTCGTTGCGGACGCAGCCGTCGGCCGTCACATATCGCCGCACGTGGTGCGAATCCATCGTGTAGGCTGCGTAGGCGACGGGTCTTCCGGCCATGCGCTCCCTGACGCAGTTGTGTTCGGTCATCACGTAGTCGCCCACCATCCGGCGCGCTTCGCGCACATAAAGCTGACGCTGCCAGCCGTCGCCGAAGCCGTCCTCGAACTCATCCCTGCACGTTCCCCAGCGCGACGCGAAGTCGCGCACCGCCTTCGGCACCCGCGGATGGTTAGCCAGCGTCCAGAAAAGCCCCTGCTGGTATTTGAGATGCGCGGCGACGATTTTTTCCCGTTCGGCGTACGACGCCTCGGGATAGTCCCAGTTCGCGCCGATGAAATCGAGCGAAGTACCCTTGTCGTTGTTGGTGTCGGTCTTGCGGTTGGGCAGCGGACAGTTCCCCATGACATGCCAGTCCTCGCCCGCCTCGAGATTGCGCAGCAGCAGTTCGTAATCGCGCTCGTCGTAGCCTGAAGGCTTTTTGAACGCGATGCGGTTGCGCGGGTCGTCCGTAAGACAGCTGCGGAAGCAGTAGCCCTGGACGCGGTGATCGCCGGTTCCGGGAGCGCCCATCGCCTCCGTGTCGATGCCGGGAAGAAGACCGGATGACTTATCTCCGGGAACGACGTACGCGCTGACCCCCTTTTTGACCTGATGGTGCTCGGCGCTCGGAATCGAAGGCTGGCAGCCGTTAAGCGTCTCGCCGTATACGGAGTTCGACTCGCGCCCGACCGTATAGGAGACACCGGCGGCGGCCATCAGATCGCCTTCGTATGTAGCGTCGATGAACATCTTGCCCCTGAACGTGCGGCCGGACTCCATGCGAATCGCGACAATGCGTCCGCCATCCATCACCACTCCCTTGGTGCGGCCCTTTGCCGCGCCGGGAATCGCGCTGCGATCGAGCCGCTCGCCGTATTCCACCTTGATGCCGTCGCGGGCGACCCAGCCGCGGAGAATCTTCAGCGCGGCGCTCGGTTCGAAAGTCCACATCGTCTTTTCTTCGCCCGGGGTCGGTCTGGCCTGTCCGGTGGCGCGGTAATCCTCGCGACGCTGGAACTTCCAGTTCCTGTCGTCGTCATAATATGATTTGACCGCCTCGTAGAACTCCCTCGCAATGCCGCCGAAGGCGCGCTTGTTGCCGATATCCGTCTGCCCGAGCCCACCGGTGGTGAGTCCGCCGATGCGCCGCGAAGGTTCGATGACGACACAGGAAAGCGAACACCTGTGCGCAGAGACCGCCGCGGCGATACCCGCCGACGATCCGCCGTAGATGACGACATCCGCACTCGTCTCGTTCGGCTTGGACGGCTTCGCGCAAAGCGTCCCGCAGACAAGTAGGAGCGTTCCAAATACGATGGTTTTTCCGCTTTTCATAATTATGGTCCCGTTTGAAGAAAGAAGAAAGAAAATCAGAAAAAAGGGCGGCTGGAGAATTCCATCCATTTCCCCGTGAACGGATGCGCGAACCTGAGAAGGTGCGAATGCAGATACAGCCGCATCGCAGGTTTGCCGCCGTATTTCACATCCCCGATCACCGGATGCCCGGCTTCGCTGAAATGC
>JAFVZE010000010.1 GCA_017508315.1 Kiritimatiellia bacterium
ATGCGGCAAATTCTGAAAGTAAACGCACGTCCCCTCCCCGGGGAGGGGAAGAGAGGAAATCTCCCTCCCATCAGTATTAGCCAATAATTACGAGTACTAAACGAACGTAATTCGTTTGTTTACTTTTGGAAGTCACAAAAAAAAGTGGGATAAGGGTGTCCCCTGGTGATCGCTTGATGTCAAGTGTGATATTTGCTATCATACGGTTCAAAGGAAAAGGAGAAATCATGTCGTTTTGCGCTAATTGCATGAAAATGATGAGTTTTACGGGGGGGGGTAAGTTATCCCTGGAAAGAGCAGTTCCGCTCGGTTTTTGTTCTTTCGTTCTTGCAAATGCTCTTGTCGCGGCAGAGTACACATGGTCGCCGGAAAAAGGCGGTTGCGTGATGGGCGAGGGTCCGGATGCCGTTACGGTGTCGGTGTCGGGCGGCGCCGTTTCGTTTGTCGGATCGCGTCCCGGACTTTCGTATTTGGGCAGGTATCTGCCGAAAGAGGAGACCGGGAAGTGGCAGACGGTGCTCAGCGGCGTGTCGCTCGCCGACGTCGAGGTGTATTCGACGAGATATTACAATCCGTCGGCGCATCCCGGCGTTACCGTGGGACAGGCCATCGACGGCGTCGCTTTCCCGGGGATGGTCGAATATCATGACGACGCAAGCGTGTCCATGGTGCTGATGCGTTATGACGGCGTCTACACCAAAGGCGTTAAAATCAGGCTTCGCCAGAACGGGAGCGACATTGAAGGGCAGGCGGTGTGGGCGAAATACGCAACCGGCGATTTCGTCGGCAGCGAGATGGATTTTTCCCAGTCAAAATGGAGGGAAATGAACGTCGCCGACGAAGAAACGGCAACCAACTCCTATGGCGTCGATCAGCTCACTTTCGTTCCCAGATGGGGTTGCGCCGTGCGGACCGTGGTTGAAGTCGCCGCATTGCCGCCGGAGATTTCCTCGCTGTCCGTTTCCGGCGGTGTCGAGCTTACGGTCAAGAACGGCGCTTTGAGCGGAGCGGGCGGAGCGATGCCGGATGCGGTGTCGGTTTCCGACGCGGGGCTGGTGGTTGAAGCGGGAGAATCGGCCGTGACGGTCGGAAGCGCCTTTTCGGGCGTCAACGGCGATATAACGTTCGTCTGCGCGGATGAAGCGGAGGCGCCGGACGGTTATTCGTTCCGGACCAATATGCTTTTCACGACGTCCTTCGAGGACTGCATAATTCCCGGCGCCCGTCTTTCCTGCGTCACGAGCGCGGTCGCATGGATGGCGGGAAGCAATCTCTCGGCTCCTTCGGGTTATCACAGCCCCGGATTCTTCTTCGAGAACGACGGACACACGGCTTCCTGCCAGTTCCAGATGAAGGGCGGCGATTACATCAAATGCGTGCTGCTGGAGATGAAACAGGTCGGAAACGACATTCATGTGAAAACGCCTCACGCGCGGTATATCAATTTCACATCGCCGGAATTTGTCCAGTATGCCGGCATAGGGCTTTTCAGGTTCACCGCGTACAACGGCAGCGGCGGCGCGACCGTGACCGACGGCGCCGGATACTGCATAACCAATCTCGTGCTTTCCGGTCGTGAACAGCCGTATTGCGTAAACCTTTCCGGTTCCTGCGCGAACGATTCGGAACTGCATTTTTCATTCCGGGGAAACGGCAGACGCCCGCTTCTCGCGGAAGTGACCGCTTCGGCGGCGCTGCCTCAGAACGATAAAGTCCGCGTTGACGTTGATGCCGGCTCCACATTGCTCCTGAACAAGGCTACGGCAGGCTCCGTAATCTACAGGATCCGTGACGGCGGACTTCTCGACAACGGAGTAAACTGGAGCGTAAATCCCTACCAGAGCATTTTTCTCGAGGGCGGCAGAGTTCATTTCGGCGGAAACGGAGCGTTGACATACGCCAGAAAAATCGTCTACAGGGACGGCGCCGTTTCCGACGGAACCGAGCTGCGTTTCGGAAACGGAACGTCCGGTTACGTCGGCGCATTCGGTTCGAAGCCGTCGTTCGCGGACATGAATTTCGGGTTGTACTCAAAGGACGCGCGCACATACACTTTCAGCATCGATGACGTCACCTCTTCGGCGGAGACCGATTTTACGGTGATGGGAAGCATCTTTCATTGCGGCACGGCGGCCGACACCCGTTCCACCATCGTCAAAACCGGCGCGGGAACCATGCGCTGGAACGGTGTCTGCAGCGCGGTCGGGGAACCGATACTGCTGCAGGAGGGGACGCTTCTGCTGGGGGCGTCCGGGATTCTCGCCGCGGGACACCGGCTTGCGTTTTCGGGCGGAAATCTCGCTGCGGCATCGGGAACGGCAAACGGGTGCAGATCTTTCGCGCTTGAAAAGGATGCGACCTTCGACATTGGAGAGGGAGCGTCGCTTTCGTTCGATGAAATCGCTTCATGGGATGATGACGCGAAGCTGCAGATTGTCGCGGGCAAAGACGCAGATCTGCGTATCGGAACTTCCGCCGTGCTGACCGGAGCGCAGCTTTCGCGCATCAGGATGAACGGCGTGCGCGTTCGGCAGGACGCGGCGGGAAACGTGACCATGCGCCCGGATTCGCTTTTCATGGTCGTGCGGTGATTTTATGCGCATATCGCTTTGTGGTCTGGCGTTGTTCGCCTGCGCGAACCTGTGCGGTGCGGAAACGTATTTCGATTCCGCCGCCGGCATCGGTACTTTAACGCCGTCGCCCGGACGCCTGACGGTCACGGGGCCTGTCGAAGATTGGTCGAAATACGATTATCTGGTGCTCGATTTCATCAACAATTCCTTCGCTTCGCCGGAGGATTCGCTCTGGATCACCGCCTGTTCGGCCGCCAGGCCGGATTCCCGCCGTACGGTGCCGTG
>JAFVZE010000116.1 GCA_017508315.1 Kiritimatiellia bacterium
ACCCGCGCTTTCCTTTGGTTCCCGCGTGAAAATATGGTATCATTGCGCCATGAAAGTTTTGACGATAGTTCTTCTGTCCGTCGGATGTTCGACGACGATCGGTGTTCTCCTCGGACTTGCCGTGCGCTCGCTGCCGCATAAATGGAACGATGTCGTTCTCGGTTTCTCCGCCGGAGTAATGCTCGCCGCGGCATGTGCGGGTCTGCTCGCGAACGCCTTCGCCCCTGACGCGGCCTCCATCGCTCTGGCAACGGCGGGCACGATTGCAGGCGCCGGCGTCATCAGCCTTCTCGACCGCTTCATCCCGCATCTGCACCGGCTTGCCGGCATCGATTTCGAAACCCACCGCAACAACGGTTCGACCGGCAGAACACTACTCTTCGTCGCGGCGCTCGCGCTCCATAAAATCCCCGAAGGTCTCGCCGTGGGGGTGAGTTTCGGAACCGGCGACATCGGCGACGTCATCACCGTCGCGGGCGCCATCTCGGTCCAGAACATCCCGGAAGCGTTCGTGATTGTCGCGCCTCTTTTCGCGATCGAGGTCGCGCCGAAGCGTATCGTGCTCATCTCGCTCGCCATAGCGCTCGTAAGCACGGTCTCCGTGCTCTCGGGCTGCGCGCTCGTCTCGACTTTCGCCGGTGCACTCCCCTTTCTCCTCGCCGCGGCCGGAGGCGCGATGCTTTACGTCATCAGCGACGAGATGATTCCGGAGACCCACGCGCACGGCTTCGAAAAGCCCGCGACATTCGCATTGATCGCAGGCGTGCTCTCGGTGCTCATACTGCAGAATCTGCTGTAGAAAACACGCGCAGCGGACCTCGCTTCAACACAACTCCAACAACCGGAATCCCGAAATCCGGTCTACAGACAAACCGCTCCCGCATTCTGCAGAACGCGAGAGCGGCATCGTGCGCTTTCATTCTTCTTTTACCAGTAAATCATATTCGTCAAAATCGGTATTTTCTCCGAACTGACCTCGACTTTGAAGAACGCGGTGCCGGACGCCGGTTTCGAAACCTTCAGCGTAAGACCCTCCGCCGTCGCCCGTCCGACGACATCCGCCAGCGGAGCCGTGCCGAGCGACGAAAGATCTTCGGAGACGGTCACGCCGTACCAGAAGCCGCTCTTGGCGTTCGGAAGCGACACTTCCGCCGTATCGCCAGCCGGCTGCGAGAGTATCTGCTCGTTGAAAGCCTTGAGCGTGTCGGAGAATTCGAGTTCCTCCAGATCGAGCGCGGCCGTGACCACAGCCTCACGATCGGCGTTGACCGTCGCCACTCCTTTGAAGTAGCGCGCGTCCTGCGCAGGATCATCTGGGAAAAACTTAACCTGGGAGGCGATGTTTTCCAGATCCTTCTGGGTCGGCATATTGCCGGTACGGCTGAAAGGCTGGATCGTAACCGTCGATCCTAAACGGAAAAGCGTCTGAGGAGGCAGCGAAACGTGGTAAACCGCATTCGTCGGAACGATCCGGTAAAAGGAAAGCCCCTGCCAGTCGTATCCGTCGACCTTCCAGTTGTCCGGCGCATACACCCGGCAGGTCGACGGACATCCGTAAAACGCATATTCTCCGACATCCGGTTCCTCGCCGGAGAAACGGACGGACGAGAGCGACGGACAATTGTAAAACGCGTGCGAGCCGATCATTTTCAGATTTTGCGGAAATTCCACCGAGCGCAGCGCGGAGCATCCCTCAAACGCGGAGTGTCCGATATTCGTCACATACGAGGAGATGACGACCTCCGTTATGTTTTCACAGTAGCGCAGCGCCCCGTTTCCGATCGACGTCACGACGCGGCCGCCGAGAACCGCCGGAAAAACGATCTTCCCAGACACGCTCGGATCGATTGCCGTATAGCCGAATCTGACGGAGCCGACAACCGCTTTACCGTTTTTTACATTGTAGGTCAACAGAATATTGCCGAAGCCATGCGTGGAATCAATCCCCTCCCTTGCCGCTTCGAGAACCGTCAGTCCCAGCCAGGTCTCGCCGACGTCCGCCCAGCTCGCGCGATCTTTCTGGACTTTCACATTCAAACTCGAATTGTTGCCGCTGAAGGCGTTCTCCCCGCATGCAGGCATCTCGCCGAGAAAAACGACATGCATAATGGATTCGTTTTCCGTTATGCAGAAATCACAAAGCTTCTCCACCGACTCGGGAAGCGTTATGGAGGACAGTTCCCGGCAATTGCAGAACGCATTCGGCGCGATAGTCGTCACGCCCTCCGGGACAAAGACATTCTCGCAAGCCGCCGGGACCAGGAGAAACGTCTTGCCGTCCTTCGAAAGCAACATCCCGTCCTTCACGCTGTAGAACGCATTTGCCGGATCGACCGAGAACGCGCTCAGATAAACGCCTCTGAAGAACGCCTGACAGGAAACGTTGGTCACCGCGGCCGGCAGATGGACTTTCGGTATCACCGAATACGAAAAGGCCATGTCGCGTATCTCCTCCAGACGCTCCGGAAGATCCACCTCCTGCAGTCTGCAGCAGTTGCCGAAAACGTTCTCCTCTAACACCTTCAGGTTTTTCGGCAGATCGACCGACCACAGATCGTAGCACTCTTCGAAGGCGCCCTCTCCGATCTCCGTAACGCCGTCCGGAAACGTCAGCGTCTTCAAAGCGTCGCAGTACTTGAACGCTTCCGTTTTGATCGACCGCAATCCGGAAGGGAAAACCACTCCTTCGAGATAGACCCGGGAATAGAAAGCCCTCTTGCCAATCGTGCTGACGGTCTTGCCGTCTATCTTCTCCGGAATTACCAGAACGCCGGCGGTGTCGGCCTTGACCGCCAGTCCGCTTCCTGATTCGTCACCGAGCATGACCGTCTCGTCGGGCAGCACGGTGTACGTCCACTCGATCCCCTCGCCGTCGGTCCATGTGGCGGCCGGCGCGACAAACGTCGCCAGCGCGGCC
>JAFVZE010000117.1 GCA_017508315.1 Kiritimatiellia bacterium
ATTCTCATTCACCGCTTTCCCGGAGACGGTGTTGACCTGTGTGTTGAGTTTCTTGTATATGCCGTTGGCGCGCAAGACACCGCCGGAAAGCAGATTTACCTGCCCGCGAGAATAGTGCTGCGCGGCAAGATTCAACGACGAGCGCCAAGACAAATGCTCGTCGATAATATGCATATCGCAAAGCGAATTCGCCCCTTCCACCGTCAACACCGCAAGGGCTCCGTATCCCTGGCCAAAGCTCAAGGAACGTCCTTCCGCATCCTGACGGACAAGCGCATACTCGCCGTTGGTCATAGCCAACGTTCCGCCCGATATGTAATGGTGCGCAAAACGGCCGGCGCCGGTGCTGTCGAAGCTGCAATTGTCCATGTAGCATATGCCGGCGCGCTGGTGGATCGTCGCCGTAGCCGCCGAGCAATACGCCATGCGCGAAGTCGAACGGAAATGCAGAAGCCCGCCTTCCAACGAATAATAGAAACCGAAATAGTTGCCCAGGTAGTTTTCGTTCCCGGTCGTCGTGCGGTAGATTCCGCCGCGCTGATAGTAGGACGCCATGGACTTGGGATGTGCGTAGTTGAACTTTTCGTCGTCGCCCCAGCCGTTCGGCGCGCACGTGTATGCCGCGCTTCCCGAGGAGGCGAAGCGCTCCTCCACTTCCGCACCTTCTTCGATCTCCATTGCGCCGCGTCCGCATTTCGCGGCGATGGCGAGATTGCGGGCAAGACGGGTTGCGCCTTTTGCGTCGGCGTTCGAGTAGCGCCCCGCTATTTTAAGCTTGGCGACGCCAGGGAACGGCGCGCAGACGTAAGCATTGGACGAAAGATTCAGCTCCGTTCCGGCGGCGACTTCTACCGTGCCGCCGCGCAGATCGATCCACGATGCGCGCTGCGTCCCGGCGCCGGCGAACTTCAGCGTTCCGGCACTGTTGACGAAATTGGGCAACGCGCCGATCTGCGAGGCGATGGTCAAGGTTTCATTCTCGCCGCCGTGATATACGGTGATGTTCTCGTCGATGTTTTTCGCGAAGCTGTAGTCGCGCCCCAAACCGAGCTCGAATTTGAAGTCCGCCCTCTTGTGGTCATAGTCCGACGACGAAAGCTGGTTGGAGGGCGGCTGCGGAGCGTTGAGGGAGACGGTTTTCCAGATGCCGAAAAGCTTCTCATCGCTGATCGTATCGCTCTCCACGGCCTGCATGGAAACTGAAGTGCCGCGTGACGCCGAAAAACCGCCCTCGGCCAGCGACGGGATGCCCGAAATCCCCGTAAAATTGATCGTTCCCCTCGTAAGCGTGAAACTCCCCTCGTAGCTGTTGGGCGTTGCCGTCCTGTTGTCGAAATAGCAAAGCGGCATGGCGGGATTGTCGTCCGGAGAATTTACGACGATGCGCCCCGGACCGGAAATCGGACCTCTGAACGTATATTTGTGCTTGCGTCCGTAAAAGGCGAGCGCGCCGCCGAGATGGATAGGTCCGTACCAGCTGCATTCGCTGTCTCCCTGCATCCTAAGCGTTGCCGATCCTTGGGTCTCAAGTCTCCAGCCTGGCTTTTTTATGTCCCACGGCGACTTTCCGAGGTTTTGAATCACCAGTTCCGCGCCATCTCCCAGATACAGCGTGTTGTTTGGCTTATCCCCCATGTCAACCTCGTTCTCCAGCGTCAGCTTCCGTCCGGACTCGACTTCGATCCTGCCGGGATTCGATATCGATCCTCCGAAGAATCCATGGTTTGTCCCTTTTTTGAACGAAAGCGTGAATCCGCCCATATTCACCGCAACGTTGCGGAAACCGCAAGTTCCGTCAAAACTTTCAGTGCCCGAATAACCGACAAGCGTATCGGCCGTCAAGGTGACTTTGGCGTTGTTAAACATCATGTTCGTTGAAATGGAACTGCCTTTCTTCGTCACGTAGAGAGCACCTTTTCCTTCCACGCCGGCGCCTCCTACCGAAAGCGGCTCCGAGTTATGGATGTCTGCCCTGTTCGTGGAATTGTCCTCGATCTCCAGCGTCGCGCCCGATCTGACGACAGTTCCCTTGGTCACGCCGCCAAGCGCACCGTTTAAGGTCGTGCGCAGATAGCCCGCTTCAACGAAGATCTCGCCGTCCCAGCCGGCGGATTTGAGATCGGTAGAGATTATAAGCCGCCCGCCACCAGTCTTGTAGAGATCAAGGCCGGAGAGCGCGCTCGCATCGGCTCCTGACAGGGTGTAAGTCTCGCCCTGCGGCACATCGATTGTAAGCATGCCCTCTCCCTGCGCAACCGTAGCCGCCGTCAGGGAATATCCGCCGACCAACGCCAGCAGCATAACGCTCATGTGCTTTGCATTCATTAGGCAACCTGCTTTCTTTTAGAGCTTGCGTGGAATGTTTATTATTTGAAATTCCTCTCGATGAGCACGCCGAACGGCTCAAGTTTGTATGTCGCTCGGTGTCCGTCGGCCAGAGACACTTCGACCGACACCTCGTTGGTCGAAGAATTTACACCGAGGAGAAGCCCCGTCTCCTTGAGAAGGCACTGCACCGACCTGTTGCCGCGGATATCGCGTTCGGGGCCGGAAAGAATTTTGACCGTAGGCTGCACCGCCGCATCGCGTGAGGCAATATCGTCGTGCAGAGCGGAGACTTCACGCGTCACCGCCGAGAATATCTTCCAGTGCTCGGGAGTATGGGTAACACCATGCCCCCACCATCCGTTCGCGGGCTTCGTCTTGCTGTCGCCGTAAATGTAATAAGTAAGCCCCCTGCCGCCATGGACAATCGCCGCGAACGTCATCGCCCTGAGTTCCTGTGCCGTGGGGAAACGCTTCCAGTCGCGCCAGCCTTCGAAGTACTGGATGATGGGCCAGAAACTCTTGTTGGGAGCGCCTCTGAAACGCGCGCTGGCTTTGACCGTATTGATGTCACAGATTACGTCGGCGACTTCGCCGCCGGTATGCTCTTTTACGAATACGGTGTAGATTTCAGGGAGAAACGCGTCCGTCACATTAACATAATCGAGATAACGCGTCGAACGGCGGCCGTGCAGATAATCGGCCTGCACGGTGATGCGATAGGGGTCGAGCGTGTGGCAAAGCTGGTGACGGCGGAATATCTCGGCAGGCGAAATATGGTTGCCGGTATCGTCGCCTATGTACCACGCGAGAATCGACGGGTGGCCGCGTTCGGCAAGAAGACTTTTTTCGTAGAAAGTCTGACTGCTCGAACCGGCGGGAACCCAGGTCTTGAGACCGAATTCATGCGCGGCGTCCATGAACTTACGCACCGGGCAGCTCTGGGAGAAATAATAGGTATGAACAAGATTAATGCCAATTTCCTTCAGCGAACGCATCGCTTCGCGAATATCGTTGCCGTTGGCGTCACATTCGCGCACGCCGTAAATACCGATAGGGAAGAACGGCTTGCCGCCCACAAGAACTCCGCCGTCATCGCGAATCGTCACGC
>JAFVZE010000118.1 GCA_017508315.1 Kiritimatiellia bacterium
AAATGAGATTATAGTAAGGTGAATATGATGTCGTAGAGAATCCTGCTGACTGACTATATGGTGATGTTCATTTAGAATGGTGATAATTGTATTCCATCTGCAATGTCCATGGTGATGACGTGCCGGATTATCTGTTGGAAGTGGAGGAGCAAAAAGTGGCATAAAAATTTGGCCAATGCTGTTGATGTTTGGATGAAAATTTAGTACAATGTTGGCCATGAAACAAGTAATAGGTGATTGATATTGGCCTTTTAAGAGCAATGAAGCCGAATACGGAACGTGATCGTGGATGGATGCTTGAGAATCTGGTTTTTATGATGCTTCGTCGCGGAGATAACAAAATCGAGTATTATGTGACTAAACGAGGTGAAGAGGTTGATTTTATCGTGACTGATAAAATAACCGGCCGAAAAAGGCTCGTACAGGTCGCCTGGGATATGGCGGATGAAAGAACGATTAAACGTGAAACGACTGCACTTATAAAAGCTGCCGACGAAACAGGGATAAGTTCTAAAATGATTATCACGTGGGACAACGAATGTTTAATGGATGGCGGTATTGAAGCGGTGCCCATTTGGAAATGGGCACTGCAAGAAGGTGTTGTCTGTTGTTAAAAGGTGATGTTCGTCTAAACCACAAGAACAAGACAAAAAAACTCATCCCCGTCTGCGGGACAGTTGTTATGAGGGAAAAAAGACCGATGAAAAATGGAATTCTGGCGGCGGTTCTCGTTGCGTTGACGGGAACCGTGTCAACGGCGGATGACTTGTCCGCGGTGAAGGTGGAGACCGGGAAGTGGCAGGCGGCGATCGACGCGGCGTCGGCCGGAGGCGGCGGCACGGTGACGATTCCCGAAGGCCGTCATGTGACAGGAGGGCTCTTTCTGCGCGACAATGTGACGCTGAAACTTGAGAAGGGCGCCGTTCTGGAAGGCGTGCCGGACGGTTCGCGGTATGCCCAGGTGGATCTTGAGTTCGTCGAGACGCGCTCGCCCTGGAGCGCGCTTATCATGGCGACGAACGCGGTCAACGTGGCGGTCGTGGGCGAAGGCCGGCTTTTCGGCAACGGCGGCGCGTTTCCGCCGTCGTGGGAGTCGGTCGGCAGACCCCGCGGACTTATCTTCTACCGTTGCCGCAATGTGCGTCTTGAAGATGTAACCATCCATGACATGGGCAGCTGGACGTGCTATTTCAAGGAGTGCGACGGCGTGACGGCGCGCAGGGTGACGATAGATTCCCACGTCAACCGCAACAATGACGGCTTCGACATCGATTCGCGCAACGTGCTTATAGAAGACTGCACCGTCGACGGCAGCGATGACGGCATCTGCCTTAAAAGCGACAATCCTTCCTTTACGGTGGAAAACGTGACCGTGCGCAACTGCACCGTCGCGTCGTCCTGCAACGCGCTTAAAATCGGCACCGGTTCGCACGGCAATTTCCGCAACATCCTCTTCGAGAACGTACGCACGCGTCTATGTTCCCGCTTCGGGCACAATGCGGCCGGTTATGACCGCGAAAAAGCGCTTGAAGGCTGCCGCAGGCGGTTCAAGGGCTGTTCGTCGCCGTATTCGTCGATCTCCGCCATCGCCATCGAAAACGTCGACGGCGGCAAGCTCGAAAATGTCACTTTCCGCAATATCGAAGCCGAGGGGGCGAGAGTGCCGATTTTCATCCGCGCCGGACTCCGCACCGGCCGCCGTTGCGGCATTCCCGCCGGAACCGGCCGCGTGATGCGCGGCATTCTTCTGGAAAACGTGCGCGGAACCGCGCTTTCGCAGATCGCCTGTTCGATCACCGGCGTCAAGGGGCTGCGTCTCGAGGATGTCACGCTGCGCAATGTGCGCCTCACTTTCCCCGGCGGCGGACTTGAAGCTCCGGAGCGCGGCGCGGTTCCGGAAGTTGAAGGCGAATATCCCGAAGCGAACATGTTCGGCGCGGACCGCGCTCTTCCGGCGTATGCGATCTATGCCCGCCACGTGGACGGACTTAAGCTCGAGAATGTCACCGCTTCCCTTGCCGCGGCCGATGAACGCAAGCCGATCGTCATCGATGACGTGAACGGGTTTTCCGCGAAGAACTGCTCTTTCGCTTCGTCCGACGCCCCCGGCGAGATGCAGCAGCTGCCGGGCGGCGGATTCGTGTTTCGCGATCAGGTCGTCGGGATCGACGGCTCCGGAGTGTTCGCGCCCGGTACGCGCCGGGCGTTCCGCGATGCGTTCGACGCCGGCTTCTCATGCGCGTTCAGACTGCGCCGTTCGTCCGACGGCGTCGTGTACGCCGCCAACGAGCTTACCGCGAGCCTTGCCGGGCGTCCGGAGCAAAGCGCGTGGAAGGGCGATCTGGAGACGCTCGACGTCGGCGCTCTCTGGGGCGATCAGACGAAAGGCGCCGGCGATCTGCGCATGGTCGCCCTCGACGAGATTCTTTCGTCCGTTCCGGAGAACCGCACGGTCGTTTTTGACGTCGAAGGCGATGCGCAGATCGCCGCGGATATCGTTTCCGCGTTCAGAAAATCCTGCAGGACAAGCGAGGACAGGCTGATGTTCTTCGGCGCCCGTCCGGCGCTTGATGCGCTCAGACGCGCTTTGCCCTCGGCATCGTATCCCGAATCGGACATCGGGAGTTTTGACGATCCGGGACTGGCGCTCGACGCTTTCGCCAAGGGCGCGAAGATGATACGCACCGCCCGCGCCAAGGACATCTGGCGCGAGATGCGCGAAGTCGTCGACGCGGCAAACGGCAAACCGATCGACCGCGAGGCGGTCAAGAACAGCTATTGGCGGCGAAGCGGAGCTTACGAGCCGGTGACGCCGCGCATTGCCGGTGCGCTTGCCGAGAGCGGACTGCACGGCAGGGTCGCCGCGACGCTTGATTACATCACCGGCACCAACGCCGTCGGCTCCCGGGAACGCGCATGGAAGGCGCGCGCGTGGCGCAACGAGCGTGTGCACGGGCAGTTTGTGGTCTGGACGTGCGAGAAGCGCTCGCGCCTGAGGTGGAGCGCTCCGAAGTTCACCGGTCCCGACGGGGCGGTGATCGGCGGCGATAATGTGAAAGTCCGGTTCGTGCGCTACACGCTCGCGGAAGTGGAAAAGACCGTCATGCGCCGCAGGCTGCCCGCGGCCGCGGTCGGCGACATTCTCGACGACGCCGAAGCCGTCGATATGCCCGCAGGCGGTTTCCGGCCGGTGTGGGTGACCGTCAAGGTCCCCGGCGACGCGCCGGCGGGAATCTACCGCGGCACGCTTGAACTTGCCGCCGACAGGGACGCGAAAATATCCTTCCCGCTTGAACTGGAGGTTATAGCCGAGTCGATACCCGAAAAGCCGACGTTTTTCCTCGATTACTGGCAGCGTCCGCACAACACGGCCGCCTACCACGGGGTGAAACTCTGGTCCGACGAGCATTTCGCGCTCATGCGCCCGATTTACGAGGAGCTGGCCGCAGCCGGTCAGAAAGTCGTGTGGGCGCTTGTGGTCGACGACCTCTGGCACCGCGGCTCCGGCGTCCGCGACCGGGCGATGATCTCGCGCACGCGGAAGAGCGACGGGAGCTGGAGTTTCGACTTCTCGGTGCTGGACAGGTACGTCGATTTCTGCCGCTCCTGCGGCATCGGCCCGCAGATACATCTTTATTCGATGTTGCGCTTCCAGACCTGGAGCGCGTCGAACATGGTGCGCAACCATACGCTCGATCATGTCGACGCGGGAACCGGCGCGGAAGAGAAATACTTCTTTCCGGACTACGATTCGCCGGAGTTCGAGGCGTACTGGGCGCCGTTCCTGCGGGCGCTCGAGCGTCACGTGAAAGAAAAGAAGTGGACGGGCGACGTCTACATGGCGGCGGACGAGATGAACCGCAAGATTATCGGACGCATGGTTGAAATCGTCAGACGCCACGCTCCGTCGGTCAGGTTCGCGATGGCCAACGACCGTGATTTCGCCGATTTCAAAGAGATCGGAATCGCCAATTTTTCGCAGGCGCTACGCCCCGGAAAGCTTACGCCCGCTTTCCTCGACTGGGTGAAGGAGCGCAAGGCGCGGGGGGAGTTCACCACATTCTACACCTGCAACATTCCGGCGCATCCCAACAACTGGGCGACGAGTCCGCTCGCCGAGCAGGAATGGATGGGGCTTTTCGCCGCCGCCACGGGGATGGACGGTATGCTCCGCTGGGCCGCCTGCAGCTGGACGCGCGCGCCGATGTGGGACACCACGGTCGACCGGTTCGAGCCGGGCGAAACGCAGTTCATCTATCCCGGCGCGAGGGTTTCGCCGCGCTGGGAGATTCTTCGCGACTCCATCGAGAACTACGAAAAGATCATGGTGCTGCGCAAAACCGGCCGCAGCACGGCCGAGCTTGAAAAAGCGCTTGCCGATCTTGTTTTCGTTCCCGGGATGTGGAAGTCTTCCAAACACTACCGCGCCAAAGTCGATGCGGTGTATCGCGCGTTGGAGAAAGCTGA
>JAFVZE010000119.1 GCA_017508315.1 Kiritimatiellia bacterium
ATAAGCGCATATGCCGATGATTATAGTCTCGTAAAAGCGGGAAACGAGAAAAATCCGGTTTCTTGGAGCGATTTGTCGAATTGGTCGAACCGGACGGCGCAGGCGATGGCGGTGGCGCTGCCGACGGCGGCGGATAATCTCCGAGGCAACGCATATGTATCATTGGATGGTGCCTATTCCATCGGGAAGTTTACGGATTATTACTCGTATTTGCATGTGTTTAGAGCCGATAATGCCGTCGGCGACGTTTCGCTGACATTGAATATCCAAATGGGGTCTGGGGCGTATCAGCGCATCAAAGCCTATAACGGTGCGAGACTTGTGATCGCCGAGAGCGCGTCATACAACGGCGCAAACGGCGATGCTGGACCCTCTATGGTCAATGTCGTTGACGGTGGCACGATTGATGTCTACGGTGCTGTAAATTCCCGCCACACCTTTTGGACGGTAGAAAACGGCGGCACTTTGAATTATGCCCCCAAGTCGTATTCGACGGGTACGTGGCAGGAAAATCATTACGATTCTTTTGACATCAGCGGAACTCTCAACTTTCCGAACGGTTTAAATGTGATCGGTGGCGACAAATCAGCCGTCCGTATCAATCACAATTCCGGCAGCGTCAATTTCGGCGGCGCGTTCTCGTCTGTCTGTCCGTTTGTCTACACCTGGAACGGCGGCACGCTCACCGCGTCGGAAAATCTTGTTTTCCCGGACTCCTTCGACGTCAATGTGACGGAAAACGCCCAGGTCGAGGTGTCGGTTGTCGAGGGGAAAACGTTGTCCATGGCCTCCGTCTCTTTCGCCGAAGGTGCGGTGATGACAAAAACCGGCAAAGGGGCGCTGCGGATGGAGGCTCTTCCCGGGAAGCTCGTTCTGAATGAAGGTCGACTAACGACATCCGTTCCTGCGGTCCGGGATGTCGCGTTCGGCGGCGGACAGCTCGAGATCTCGGCCTCGGCGCACGCCATTTCGAAAATCTCTTCGCTTTCCGTCGCCGACGGGGTGAAGGCAAGGATAAAACTGTCAAATCTCTATCTGCTGCCCAAGGGGGAGTATACGATCGTTGAAGCGGGCAATGCTCTCGGCGCGGACGATTACGAATTCGAATCGGATCCTGCCGTCGAGTCCGTGACGGCCGTCGGGTCTGACGGTTCCGTCGTTTTGACGGTCGGGAATCTGCGGGAGGGGGCGTATTTATATTGGCGGCCGCAGGAATCGACCGCGAGATGGGATGAGGACGATGCCGCATGGATGAAAGGCGCGTCGATCGTTCCGTTTGCCGACGGCGAAGCGGTTATGTTCGACGGAACGGAAGAAAATTACATTGAGGAAATCCGTGTCGAAAATTCTCCCAAGGCGAAAGAAGCGGTTTTTGACGGAGAAAAAGACTACACCTTGATCGGCGAGGAGGTTCAGACGCTTTACGTGAGCAAAAAAGGCAGCGGCACGTTGGCGATCGACGGCAAAGGATTCGCGTCGAGAGAGATCGCGCTTTACGGCGGTGAAGTGCAGTTCCGTCCGAATGCCCGTTCGTATGTGAGCGGGGGAATCGCCGTCAACGTGGCGGAGGGGAGCCGCGCGGCCGTCTCCCTTGACGTGAGTCATGGAAGCATGGTGCCGAAACTGTTTCAGTTCAAATACAATTCCGGCAGCGCCTCGTGGGACTCGACGACGACCTACGCGGTCTCGACAGGCGCCGATTCGATCGCGTCAATCGTCGGCAAGGCTTCTCCTGTCGCGCCGGACGGCGTCTCTCTTTCCGGAAAGAGCGTTTATTTCAGCGGTTTCTTCCATGTCGCGGAAGAGGAGGCGGGCGACTGGTCGTTCAAAGGGATCTACGACGACGGCATCGCTTTGTGGATCGATCGGGAAAAGGTTTTTCAGACGGGCAATTGGCAGGATGAAAAGACGGCTTCGGTCAACTTGTCGGAAGGCTGGCATCTGTTTGAGGTGAGGGCGTATGACGCCTCCGGCGGGTGGGGCCACAACAATGCGCTTCGCGCCCAAAAACCGGGGGCGTCCCAATACCTTCATTTTCATGAACAGAATTTCAATATGGATTGGCGCGGGTCGGAAGCGGATACGTCGCGCCCCCTGTCCGACGTGAAGATTAAACTTACGGTCGCGGACGGAGCGGAACTTGAAATCCGCTCGGCGGGCTATGTCGTGGAGAGTCTTGAACTGGGGGCCGGAGCAAAGGTCTCCATCGATCCGCAGACGGTGCCGGCCAACAGAACGTTCATTTCAGCCGACGACCCGGAGGTGCTGAACATTCTGAAGGAGAAGATACAGTCGTCGCTCGGATCGGTGGGAACCGTTGTCGAAACTTCGGACGGACTCGCGTGGGAAATGGACGCTGTCTTCGAGAGCGATACTGTAACTGATCTTATGGATCGGGACGGCTGGATGATCGGTGTCGTTCCGGGGACGGAAGAAGACATAACGATAAACGGAGCATCGACTAAAGCCATTATGGGTGAGCACACCATTGCGTTCAATTCCATCTCGCTTGCAAATGGCGCGACGCTTACGGTGAACGCCGAGCGCGAACTCCCAACACTTTCGCTGGCGGCCGGAACAATGCTTTCGATCGAGGGAAGCCGCCAAGCGA
>JAFVZE010000120.1 GCA_017508315.1 Kiritimatiellia bacterium
GACTTGTGATCGCCGAGAGTGCGTCATACAACGGCGCAAACGGCGATGCTGGACCCTCTATGGTCAATGTCGTTGACGGTGGCACGATTGATGTCTACGGTGCTGTAAATTCCCGCCACACCGTTTGGACGGTAGACAATGGCGGCTCTTTGAATTATGCCCCCAAGTCGTATTCGACGGGTACGTGGCAGGAAAAT
Organism: Kiritimatiellia bacterium; assembly: GCA_017508315.1. Taxonomy (GTDB): domain Bacteria; phylum Verrucomicrobiota; class Kiritimatiellia; order RFP12; family UBA1067; genus UBA1067. Next base: position 198 of record JAFVZE010000120.1, read on the forward strand.
CATTACGATTCTTTTAACATCAGCGGGACTCTCAACTTTCCGAACGGTTTAAATGTGATCGGTGGCGACAAATCAGCCGTCCGTATCAATCACAATTCCGGCAGCGTCAATTTCGGCGGCGGGTTTTCTTCGGTGGCTCCTTTTATATATTCATGGAAAGGCGGAGTTCTCTCCGCGACGGAAAATCTCGATTTGCCCGATTCTTTTGATATGGATATCGCGGCCAACGCGAGCGTAAGCGCCGTTGTCGCAGAGGGTAAGAAACTTTCCATTTCCAATATCACGTTCGCGGACGGAGTCTCTTTCACGAAATCCGGCGATGGAGTGCTCGTTTTGCCCACGGCGTCTTATCCCGCCGTTCTTCATTTGAATGAAGGCGTGTTGAATATCCGGTCACCCCGGGTTCCGTCGCTTGTATTCGGCGGTGGAATTTTGGAGCTGCAGGCCCATGCGGGCGTCATGCCCAAGATCGCCTCTCTTTCGGTGGCGGATGGCGAGAAAGCGAAGATTAAGCTTACGAATCTCTATCTGCTTCCGGTCGGTGAATATACCGTTGTTGAAGCGGGAAATTCTCTTGCGACCGAGGGCTACGAGTTCGAACTCGATCCTTCCGTTATCGCCACGACAGCAGTCAAAAATGACGGCTCTGTCGTGCTGACGGTTTCTGGAATCACGGAAGACTTGAATCCGCTTGTCTGGAGACCGGAAAGCGTGTCTGCCGAGTGGGATGCCGAAACCGCCGCGTGGACGCAGGGTGAGACTCGTATGAGGTTTACGGATGGCGCTTCTGTGTTGTTTGACGGCGAAGAAGAGAATTATGTCGAGGAGATTTTCGTCGACGGTTCGCCAAGTGTTAAATCGATAACATTTGACGGAGGGAAGGATTATCTGTTCTCCGGCGGAAAAATCGAAACGCTTTATGTCGAAAAGAGGGGTAGTGGCCGCCTTGCGATCGACGGCAACGGCTTTTTGTGCAGGAATATCCGTCTTGGCGGCGGTGAGTTTCAGCTTCAGAGCGCTTCAAAATCGTATGCCGAAGAGGGGTTCTCGCTTTCCGTCGCCGATAATGCGGAGGTTTCCCTTTCGCTCGCCAGAAGCAGCAGCCGTTATGCGAGAGTGAATCTCTTCAGTTTTGAATATATCTCCGGCAGCACTTCTTGGGAATCTCGTACGGAGTATTCGACGAAAATCACCACGGATACAATAGCCGATTTTATTGATAAAGCCTCTCCTCCGTCTCCAGACGGAACGTCCTTGTCCGGTCGTAGCGTACTTGTGAGCGGTTATTTTCATGTTAACGAAGAAGATGCCGGAGAATGGTCGTTTAAAGGGATCTACGATGACGGAATAGCGCTTTGGGTAGACGGTAAAAAACTTTTTCAGACGACGAACTATACGGATGAAAAAACGGCGGGTATCAATCTTGACGAGGGTTGGCATGAGTTTACTGTCCGCGCATATGACGGCGGTGGAGGGTGGGGACATACGTCCTGCCTGAAGGCCAAAACGCCGAATGCCGCAGATTATGCCAATTTCCACGAAAAGAACTTTAACATGGATTGGCGCGGCAGCGAGATCGATATGACAAAGCCCTTAGACGGCATAGTTGTTGATCTGTCGGTCGGCAGCAACGCGAAACTTCGATTCCGTTCAGCGGGATATGTATTGCGAGGTCTTGATCTTGCCGACGGCGCAACGCTTGAGATAGATATTCATTCCGTGCCGGCGAACCGGACATTTGTCGTGATTGAGGACGACGCAACACGTTCAATCGTAAAAGAACTGATACAGTCGTCGCTCGGATCGCTGGGAACCGTTGTCGAAACTTCGGATGGACTCGCGTGGGAAATGGACGCTGTCTTCGAGAGCGATACTGTAACTGATCTTATGGATCGGGACGGCTGGATGATCGGTGTCGTTCCGGGGACGGAAGAAGACATAACGATAAACGGAACATCGACTAAAGCCGTTATGGGTGAGCACACCATTGCGTTCAATTCCATCTCGCTTGCAAATGGCGCGACGCTTACGGTGAACGCCGAGCGCGAACTCCCAACACTTTCGCTGGCGGCCGGAACAATGCTTTCGATCGAGGGAAGCCGCCAAGCGA
>JAFVZE010000011.1 GCA_017508315.1 Kiritimatiellia bacterium
GCCCAGCAAAAGATCTGAAAACCTGAATACGGCCGACGGCCGCGAGCTTGAGTTTCCCTCCTGCCGGTGCAGAATGCAGGTGAGATATGGTATAATAGACGGAAATGACGCTTGAAAACATTCGCAATTTCTGCATAATCGCCCATGTTGACCATGGGAAGACCACGCTTTCCGACCGTATTCTCGAATTGACCAAGGCAATTTCCGCCCGAGAGCTCAAAGAACAGACGCTTGATGCGATGGATCTTGAGCGCGAGCGCGGCATCACCATCAAATCGCACCCGGTATCGATGGAATACGAAGCCAAGGACGGAAAGAAATACCTTTTCAATCTTCTGGACACTCCCGGCCACGTCGACTTCGCCTACGAGGTGTCGCGCTCGATGGGCGCGTGCGAAGGTGCTTTGCTTGTCGTCGATGCGGCGCAGGGCGTTGAAGCGCAGACCGTGGCAAATACCTATTTCGCGCAGGACGCAAAACTCGAAATAGTGCCGGTGCTGAACAAGGTGGATCTTCCGGGCGCGGATGTGAAAGAAGTGAGCCGCGAAATCGAGGATATCCTTACCATACCCATGGACGATCCTCTGCTTGTCTCGGCCAAGACCGGAGTCGGTTGCGCCGACGTCCTCGAAGCGATCGTCAAGCGCATTCCGCCGCCCGAGACCAATGGCGTTGACGCGCCGTTGCGCGCGCTCGTCTTCGATTCCGTTTTCGACGAATTCCGCGGTGTCATTACCTACGTCCGGGTCATGGACGGCCAGCTGAAGGCGGGGCAAAGCGTCTCGTTCATGGGCTCGCACGTCACCACGACGGTGCATGAAGTGGGCATCTTTTCGCCGGGCAAAAAGCCGGTCGAGAAACTTGAGGCCGGTCAAGTCGGCTATATCGTCGGCACCGTCAAAGATCCGAGCGAAATCAAGATCGGCGACACGGTGACGACCACCAAACTTGGTGCGTCGGAGCCCTTGCCCGGCTTCAAGGATATCCATCCGACCGTGTTCTGCGGCATCTACCCGATGTCGACCGACGAATTCCCCAAGGTGGCCCAGGGATTGGAAAAGCTGCATCTCAACGATTCGGCCTTCACTTTCCACCACGAAAGTTCGCTGGCGCTCGGATTTGGTTTCCGTTGCGGGTTCCTTGGGCTTTTGCACATGGAGATCGTGCAGGAGCGTCTGCGGCGCGAATTCAATCTCGACATTATATCCACCTCCCCGGGCGTGGTCTACAAATTGAAGATGCGCGACGGAACCGAGAAAGATCTTGACAATCCTCTGCAGATGCCCGATCCGTCGGCGCTCGACACAATTTCAGAGCCGATTCTGAAAGCGCGTATCATCACCCCCTCCGAATCGATCGGAGATGTGATGCGCATCGTGATGGACCGCCGCGGACTCGTGGAGGGGACGGAGACGATGGACGCCAAGCGCGTCATGCTCCACTGCATGTTGCCCTTGAACGAGATTCTTATCGACTTCCACGACACTTTGAAGTCCGTGACCCACGGCTACGCTTCGATGGACTACGAACCGGCGGGGTATCAGGTTTCCGATATCGTGAAGATGGACATTCTACTCAACTCCGAGACGGTCGACGCTTTCGCCACGATGGTCCACCGCGACAAGGCGCGCGCTCGCGGCATCCAGATGTGCAAGGCGCTCGCCGACACCATCCCCCCGCACCAGTTCAAGATTCCGGTGCAGGCGGCGATCGGCAAAGAGATCATCGCCCGCGAAGACATCCGTCCCTTCCGCAAGGACGTGCTCGCCAAGCTCTACGGCGGCGACGTGACGCGCAAGATGAAGGTTCTGGAGAAACAGAAGCGCGGCAAGGCGAGGATGAAGGAATTCGGCCACGTCAACGTGCCGCAGTCGGCGTTCATCGCCGTTTTGAAGGGCACGATCAAGGATTAATGGGTTGCTCGAATGTGCAACTGTTGTACAGTTGCTGAAATGCGGCTCGTCAGATGTTTCAAAAGTGGGGATATTCCAGAATCGCACCCCTATTGACATGGCTGGGGTAAATGATATTATTTTATGATATTTGTTATTCCATAAAAGAAAGGTCGATATGAAATACTCGTTGAGCAGGTTGGCTGCGACGCTCGGTCTCGCATTTTCATTCTCAACTTCGTTCGCGGCGTTGGAGTTTAGGATTCCAGCTCCGAACGGAGTCGGCGACGTGGTGGCGCTCACGAATGCTTTTGCCACATTGAACAGGTCAAGCGAGGCTCAAGCTGCAGGCGCGAAAATTCTGCTGTCACCAGGCGTTTATGACTTGACCGGGATATGGAATACACAGTATTCAAGTGGTGCTGCGCACCTATATCTTAATACGAGATGTAAGAATGCGCTGATTGCCGGAACAGGAGACGATCCTGGTGATGTGATTCTTAAAGGCAGTGGACAGGTCGACAAAAAGATTGTTCTTTATATTTGGAATACAAGTGCAACACAACCGACGGTTGTTTCCAATCTTACGATTACAGGAGGATACCGTAATGGAGATGTAGGAGGTGTTTACGGAAGTACTTATGGCGGCTTGGTGCTAAAATACGTTAATATTACAAATAACTTTGCTACAGGTCTGGGGGCAGGAGTACTGCGTGCCAAAATGTACAATTGTCTTATTGCGGATAATCGTTCTACAGGGAAGAACGGTTGCGGATTCTGGTCCGATACTGCCAATACAGGGGCGCAGGACTGTATCTTTTCAAACAATACTTCAACTGCAGCAGATAAATTTGGCGGTGGTTTTTATTCGGAAAAGGAAGGCGGCTTTTTAATCAGATGTAAATTTTACAACAACAAGGCCGCTTATGGGGCCGGTGCGTATGTAAAAAACGGTAAAATCGACGATTGTGAATTTTATGATAATGAAGCGAGCGTTTCTGGTGGCGGGGTATATGTGTCTAACGGATCGATTGTCAATTGCAAGATTTTTCAAGGTAATAAGGCTTTGAACGGCTCAGGGGCGGGCGTAGTCGGCAATTCAATTGTTTCAAATTGTTTATTCAAGGAGAACGGTCCGGCAATAGGGGCAAATTCGACTAAGCTTGGCGGAGGTGTTTATCTGTCGAACAGTGAATGCATAGATTGTGACTTTATCGGAAATTATGCCGATGGAGGAGGCGCGATTTATGTTTCCACGCAAGGCAGCTTGGTTCGGAATTGTCTGTTTGAAAAAAACCGTCAGAGCGGATGGGCCGGTGGCGCCGCGATTCTTGTGAATGCGTCATCTCCACTTGCATTGGTATCAAATTGCGTTTTTAACGCTAATGTAACTGCGCACAGCTCGCAAAGAATCGTCGCCAATGCCGAATTGGTAGATTGTGTGATAACCAATAATCACAATATCAATGGTTATCTTCTTGCAGGATGCAATATGAATAGATGTTATGTTGCTGATAATGATTCGTGGGGAGATGGGCAGAATCTTGATATCGGGACCGCATACGAAGAGACTCGGGTTTTTCGCACCAATATCAATTGCGTCATTGCTTTTAATGTAACTTCGAACGGAACAAATGCCATTACGTATGACAAGACGGTTTTAAATTGCACATATTATTCAAATGCGGTGAATTCCGGCGCCAGAATAGTCCGTTCTTCAGCGGCATATAATTCGCTTCTTGTAGATAATAAAATCGGAAACAGCAAGCTTGATGTCGCCGGTACGCAATATCTTACGAACTGCGTGTTTTCCGCCTCAAGTATCGCCGTTGACGCCTCGGGGCTTTCCGACTGCAAACTTCAGCCTAATTTCAAATTCCATCCGACGGCGGACGGTGGAGCGTACGATATAAAAGGAGTTTCTTCGGTGTTCAACGCGGGACTTCTTGAGGATTGGATGAGGCCGCTTCTGGGGGTGAGAGATTTCGCCGGACGCGAGCGCGTAAAATTCGACGCGGTCGATATCGGCGCGCTTGAGTGTCAGGTGTTCCCGTACACGGCGATCATTCTCCGATAAAAGAGGTAGGACTTATGACGTTTTCTTTCGCCGTTCTCCTTTCGGCTGCTGTAGCAGGTTCGCTTTCCGAAGACGGCAAATCGTGGAACGCGAAGGCCGTCGCGCACGAAGCGCCGTCGCTGTACGTTTTGTCGTATCGCGCCGAGCCCGGCGGCGAAGGTGTCCTGACGGGAGGTCCGCGCGGTTTCAATATGGATTTCACCGTAAAGGCCGGCGCGACGAACGAGATGACAAACACCTTCGTCTATCCCGCCGAAAAGGCGGCGCTCGATATCCGGCTCGGGACCTGGAACATGCCGGCCGGAGCGAAATGGAAGGATGTGCGTTCCGTCAAAGTGAAGCCGGTCTACAACGTTCTTGACGACGGCGTGGAACTTGGCGCCGGCGAAGCGCTCGACGGCGACGTATACCGCTTCTACCGCCGTGAATTCCACGTCCAGGGACCGCACGTGCGCCCGTTTCTGCGCCGCAGCGGAGCTACGTTCAATTCCAACCGCTGGTGCATCTACGGCGAGAGCGCGCTCGACTATCTCTTTGAACTGAAAGGCCGCAGATTTCTCGACTTCAGGGTCGATCTGCCGATCGTCCACTATTCGAAAGGCGCGGTGAAGATTTCTGTCTCCAGAGACGGCAAGGACTGGCGCGAAATTGCCGAGTGCGGCAAACGAGATGTCTTTTCCGCGGCGGCGGACGCCGGCATTTTTCCGGCGGAGCGAGTTTACGTGCGTGTGCGCGGCGTAAGCGGCACTTCGCTGCAGACGGGATTTCCGCGGGTGACGGCGCGTATCGGCGGCAGGCGGATGCGCGCGGCGGGCTTTACGCGCTATGTCGATGCGAAGAGCGGCGAAACGCTCTGCGAAGTCGGCGCGAGCGGTTATTACGACGAGGACTGGGGAAAAACGATCGACGTTCCGTCCGGAGCGTTCACGCTCTGGCGGGCGGACGAAGAAATGCGCGTCGCCCCTTGGCGTTCGGCGCCGGCGGAGCGGGCGAAGGGGCTTGCGGTCTCGGCGGCGGCGAATGAAGCCGAGGCGGTGCAGCTTGTCGTCAAGGCCGGAGAGCGCGATGTTCGCGGCGTTAAAGTGCGAGTCGGCGGCGATTTCCGTTCGCGTTCGGGCGCGAAGATATCCGCCGATGCGGTCGATGTGCGGCAGGTGACGTACCTTGACATCCGCGACATCTCCGACCGGACATCGGCGCCCGGGTTGTGGCCGGAAGTGCTTGAACCGGTTCCGGAAGGAGGTGTTCTCGTTCCTGCCGGAGAGAATCGTCCGTTTTGGGTCCGCGTCAAAGTTCCCAAAGGAACGCCGAAAGGCAGATATGTCGGCAGGCTCGTCGTTTCGTCGCAGGGGGAAAAGGATGTTGCCGTTCCGTTCGGGATCGAAGTTTTCGGCTTTGAACTTCCGGAGCGAATGACGCTCAAGACGAGTTTCGGCTATACGCAGAAACGGGTGTTCGCCTATCACGGCGTTCAATCCGGGGAAGATCGCGGCAAAGTCAACCGCATGTACCTCAAGGCTCTTTCCGAAGCCCGTCTTTCCCCTTATCATCCCGGACGCGGCATTCTCTCTTCGTCGTGGAAATACAAAATCGACGCGAAGGAAGGCGATGAAGCCAACGCCGTCGTCACCTTCGACTGGGAGAATTGGGACGAGGGAATGCAAAAGGTGCTTGAAGAATACAATTTCAACACTTTCATTTTCACCATACCCGGTTTCAGCAGCGCCAAATTCGCCGATCCTTCAAAGAAACACGTTTTCCACGGACGCGAGGAAGGGACTCCCGACTACGAGGCGCTTGTTTCAAAATATCTCGGCGGCATCGAGGCGCATCTCAAGGAGAAGGGCTGGCTGGATGTCGCGTATCTCTACTGGTACGACGAGCCGACGGCGGATAAGTTCCCGTATCTGAACCGAGGTCTTTGCGCCGTCAAAAAGTACGCGCCGCGCATCAGACGGATGATCACCAAAGAGCCGTGCGCCGGACTTTTCGACGGTGTCAATCTCTGGTGCCCGACGCCGGATCACATCGAAAACGATTTTACCGCCCGCTGCCGCGAGCGGGGTGATGAATTCTGGTGGTACGTCTGCATGCAGCCCAAAGCGCCGTACGCTACGGAGTTTATCGATCATCCGGGGACGGATCTCAGGGTGTGGCTGTGGCAGACATGGCGGCACCGCGTCAGCGGAATTCTTATCTGGGAAACCGTGTATTGGTCCAGTCCCACGATCTACGGCGACAAGCTGCAGAATCCGTACGAAGACGCCGCGAGCTGGTCGGACATGGGGACGGGCCCCAAGACGTTCCGCTACAACTGGGGCAACGGCGACGGACGCTTTCTCTATCCGCCGCGCAGCTGCTTCGGCGCGGACGGCGCCGTTTCCGCTTCCGGTCCGGTATTGGACGCGCCCAACGGCACGATGCGGCTTGAAATTCTTCGCGACGGCATCGAGGACTACGAATATTTCGCGATTCTCTCGCGTCTGGATCCGGAGAACGCGCTTTTGAAGGTGCCGCCGGAGGTCTCGTCCTCTCTCAAGGATTTCACGAAACGCCCGGAGCCGATCAAGGCGCACCGGCGCAGGCTGGCGAAAGAGATTGAAAGACTGGAGGCATTGAAGAAATGAACAGACGGCAGTTTATCGGCGGAGCGTTCGCGCTTGCGGGCGCGTCGGCGTGGGCGAAAAGCGTCAAGGGAGGGCCGGAGCTCAAGGTAGGGGTGCTCAGCGACATCCATATAAGTCCGCCTGATATGTTCAATAGTGCCGAGGCGATAAAGAAATTCGAAGACACGCTTGCGTTCTTCA
>JAFVZE010000012.1 GCA_017508315.1 Kiritimatiellia bacterium
ATGTAAAAATGATATAATGTGCGTATGAGGGTATAGAAAGGGAAAAACAACATGGTAAAACACATTATTAAAGGAAGAAACGATGAAGAAGAATTTCGGTAAGAAGAATTGGCTGTTTCCGATGCCGGTTTTGATGATCGGTACGTACAATGAAGACGGAACGCCGAATATGATGAACGCCGCGTGGGGCGGCGTGACGCTGGAAGATGAAATAACGATCTGTATCGATACCGCGCACAGAACGTGGGCGAATATCGCCGCGCGCAAGGCGTTTACGGTCGCGTTCGGAACGGTCGAGACCGTTCGCGCTTGCGATTATCTCGGAATCGTGAGCGGCAATGACACGCCGGACAAAGTCGCGAAGAGCGCCTTTACCGCGTCGAAGACCAAGACGGTCGATGCGCCGGTGATGGATGAATTGCCGCTCGTTCTCGAGTGCGAGCTTGTTTCGATGAACGAAGATAACTGCAATGTCGTTGGACGTATTCTCAATTGCGCCGTTGAAGAAGCGGCACTCACGGACGGCAAGCCTGACGCGGCGAAAATGAAGCCGATCTGCTATGACCCTTGCGCACATGTCTACCGCGTTATGGGCGAGGCGGTCGCCAAGGCGTTTTCGTGCGGCAGGGAGATCGGCCATTAAGCCGTGCGTGGGAGAAATTTGAAAATTGGGAGAGTATGAAGCCTGAGACAATACCGATGACGATGGCGATTCGCGCGCTTAAGGCCGCGAAGATCGATTTTGAACTGTTCACATACGATTACACTCCGCACGGAGGAACAGCGGAGTGCTCGAGAGAATTGGGGATAGATCACCACGCGACGATCAAGACGATCATTTTGGAGGATGAGACGAAAAAGCCGTTCGTCTGCCTGATGCACGGCGACAAGGAGATTTCTCTCAAGAATCTCGCCCGCGCGCGAGGCGTCAAGACGGTCGCGACCTGTGCGCCGGAGGTCGCCGACCGCCATTCCGGCTATCATGTCGGGGGAACTTCGCCGTTCGGTACGAAAAAGCGGATGAAGGTTTATATCGAATCGACCATCTTCGATCTGCCGTGCATCTACATAAACGCCGGGCATCGCGGCATCTGCGCGGCGATGGCGCCGACGGCGCTTGAAGCTGCACTTCCCGAAACGGAGCGCGTCTCCGTCGCGATATGACATCCGGCGATTCAATTATCCCCTCGATTTACCTTTAATATTGCCTGATACGAGCAGAAGACCGTTATCGTCCCTGGAGCGACGCTTTCGGTGCCGAATCGATTGCCTTTCATTTTTGGGAAATATGGTATAATTGACGCATGAACGATTTTACTTTTTATTCTCCAACCAAGTTTATTTTCGGGCGAGAGGCGATTGATGCGGTCGGCGGCGAGCTTTCGCGGCGTTCGCTTCGCAAAGCGCTTATCGTCTACGGCGGCGCTTCCGCCGTTCGGAGCGGCGTACTCGCTCGCGTAAAAGCGTCGTTGGACGCAAACGGTGTCGCGCACGAGGAGATGGGTGGCGTCAGGCCCAATCCCGAGCTTAATGAGGTTCGCGCCGGCATTGCGCTTCTGCGCGCGTCGGGATGCGATTGTCTTTTGCCTGTCGGCGGCGGCAGCGTCATCGACTGCGCGAAGGCCATCGCTTTCGGCGCCGGTTATGACGGCGATGTCTGGGACTTTTTCGACGGCAAGGCCAAAATCACCGGCTGTCTGCCGATCGCGGTCGTGCTGACGTTGCCGGCGGCGGGCTCGGAAGGCTCGGCTTCATGCGTTATCAGCAACGATGCGATAAGCGCCAAACGCGGCGTCGGCGCGGACTCGATGCGCCCGACTATCGCGTTTATGGATCCCGAGACGACGTTCACGCTCCCGCCTTATCAGACGGCATCCGGCGTTACCGACATGATCGCCCATATCTGCGAGCGCTATTTCAGCGGTCAGGGCGCGGCTGCCGTCACCGACGCGATTGCCACATCGCTTATCCGCACGCTGATCGCCTCAGCCCCGAAGGCTCTCGTCGACCCGAAGGATTACGAGGCGCGCGCGGCGATCATGTGGGCGGGGACATTGGCTCACAACGATCTTGCGGGGTGCGGACTCGCTTCGTCCGCGAAGACGCGCGCCGGCGGCTGGGAAAGCCACGCTCTCGAGCATGAACTTTCGGCGATCGATCCGAAAATAACGCATGGCGCGGGGCTTGCCGTCGTGATGCCCGCTTGGATGCGCTATGTCGTAGACGCCGATTCGGCGCGCTTCGCCGCGTTCGGCCGCGAAGTCTTCGGCATTGTTCCCGCAGACGCTTCCCAAGAGGCGATCAAGGCGGCGGCATCGGAAACGATCGATCGATTGCAGGCGTTTTTCGTTTCGATGGGAATGCCGCGTTCGCTCAAGGAGTTCGGCTTGGAGGAGAGCGTGATCGATCGGTTGCTCGACGGCCTTGAAAAATCGAAGGGGCGCGTGTTCGGTGCGTTCAAACCGTTAGGCCGCGAGGACGCGCGGGCGATATATGAAATCGCGTTTAAGAATTGATGCGAAAACACATTAAAACATAAGGAGATTTGAAATGAAGGTGTTACTTGTCAACGGCAGTCCGAAAAAGAACGGCAATACGTTCATCGCGCTTAATGAAGTGAGCGAGAGTTTGCGCTCGGAGGGTGTGGATACGGAAATCATCCATGTCGGCTCAAAGCCGATTCGCGGATGTCTGGCCTGCGGTCAATGCAACAATCTCAAGGAGTGCGTCACGCACGATCTCGTCAATGAGACGCTCGCCAAATTCAAAGAAGCGGACGGCCTTGTTGTTGGCTCTCCCGTTTATTACGCGTCACCGGCGGGGACACTCATTTCGTTTTTGGACCGTTTGTTCTTCTCTTCGAAGTTCGACAAAACGATGAAGGTCGGCGCATCGGTCGCAGTCGCGCGAAGAGGCGGGACTACGGCGACATTTGATGTCCTCAACAAGTATTTCACAATCTCCAATATGCCGATCGTCTCGTCGAGTTACTGGAACAACGTCCACGGCGCGGCGCCCGGTGAAGCGAAAGAGGACGCGGAAGGGTTGCAGACGATGCGCAGGCTCGGCAAGAATATGGCGTTTCTGATTAAAGCCATCCGCCTTGCCAAAGAAGAGATGCCTCTACCGGTTTTAGATGAACCTCGTCAGATCACAAATTTTATCCGCTGAACGATTTATGGCGTGAGGGAAAGGATATTTTGTCATGAGACGTATAATAATGGTGCTTTCGCTAATAGTCTTGGCTGGATGTTCTGCATTTCAAACAATTGGCGTTGGATCTCCAGTTGTGGATGTTTCTGTCTTTGTAGCTGAAGGATATTCGTTAGATCGTGCCGTAATTTCGGCAGCGAAAAGACGAAGTTGGGTGCCTAACAGAAGAGATGAGAAGACGTATCGATTGACAATCGTTCAGCGCAAGAACCGTTGTGTTGTCGATGTTGTTTTAAATGGTAATGAGAGCTTTTCTATTCTGCCTGTAGAGAGTAATATTACGGTGCGCAAGTATGATCAATGGGTTCAGAATTTATTGCGCGAGATTATTCATAGGGCAGAGATAGGAAAATAATCATTCGGCGTTATAGGACTTGAAGGGAAGGTTTCGCAGAAATAGAATTTTATGATTGATGGAAGATCAATTTCGGTTGTGTACCAGTCGGTAGCTGACAATCCGTTTTGAGCAAGTATAACGATTTCTTAATGAGAGAATTGTGCGATAATGTCGTATTTGTCGATCTGGAGGTCGGTGTTCATGATCGGCATATACATGACATCGGTGCTGTGCGTGCGGACGGCGCTACGTTCCATTCTGGCGACATTTCCGCATTCCGGCAGTTTCTTGGAGAGTCGTCTGTTCTTTGCGGACACAATATTGTCAACCATGACATGCGCTTTCTCTCTCCTGTTCTCGGCGGTCATCTGTTTACCCTTGTCGATACCCTCTACTGGTCGCCGCTTCTCTTTCCCGAGCGTCCATACCATGCATTGCTGAAGGATGACAAGTTGCGGCGGGATGAACTGAATAATCCTGTGAGCGATGCAAAGAAATCGATGCGGCTATACTGTGACGAGGTGGCGGCGTTCCTCGCGCTCGATCCTTTTGTGCGCGGAATCTACGCGAGTCTGCTTCGCGGTATTCCGGAGTTTGAAGGTTTTCTGTCCCTCAACGCCGTTCCCGATCTCTCCGTAACCATCGAGGATGCGATATTGCGCAAGTTCGGCGACAGGATCTGCAGCCATGCGAATGTCGGCGCTATATCCCGTAAATATCCCGCCGAGCTCGCGTACGCGCTTGCCATCATCAGTACGTCGGAACCGGATTCAATCACTCCGCCGTGGGTGGCGAAGACATACCCGAGAGTCGAAAGTGTCGTTAATTATCTGTGCAACACGCCGTGTGTCAAGGGTTGTCCGCACTGCAGAGATATGCTTGACGTGCGCAGGGGGTTGAAACGGTTTTTCGGATTTGACGCTTTCAGGACGTATGCGGGTGAGCCTCTGCAGGAAAACGCGGCGCGTGCTGCTGTCGAAGGGAAGTCGCTTATAGCCGTGTTTCCGACAGGCGGCGGCAAATCAATCACGTTTCAGTTGCCTGCGTTGATGTCCAGGGAGCTTGTGCACGGACTCACTGTCGTGATCTCTCCGCTTCAGTCGCTGATGAAGGATCAGGTCGATAATCTCGAGTCGAAGGGTCTGACGTCTGCAGTAACGGTGAATGGGCTTCTTAATCCGATTGAACGCGCAGACGCGTTTCGCCGCGTCGCGGACGGATCGGCGAATCTTCTTTACATATCGCCGGAGCAGCTGCGTTCCAAGACGGTTGAGAGTATTCTTCTGCGCCGGAATGTCGTTCGCTTCGTCATCGACGAGGCGCACTGTTTCTCGGCTTGGGGTCATGATTTTCGCGTGGATTATCTTTATATCGGTGATTTTCTCCGGAGATTCCAAGAGGCGAAATCTCTCGTGAAGCCGATCCCCGTATCTTGTTTCACGGCTACGGCGAAACAGAAGGTAATAAGCGATATCTGCGACTATTTCCGCGGCAAGACAGGTGTTGAGCTTGCTGTCTATGCGTCGAACGCAACGCGCGAGAATTTAAGCTATTCCGTTCTTCATAAAGAGACGGATGCCGACAAGTATAATGCGCTGCGGATGCTCATCGAGCAAAAGGACTGTCCGACGATCGTGTACGTGTCGCGCACAAAGCGGACGCATGATCTTGCACGGAAATTAACGGCTGATGGTTTTCCGGCGCTTCCGTTCAATGGAAAGATGGAGCCCGACGAGAAGATCTCCAATCAGGAAGCTTTCATTCGGAACGATGTCAGAATCATCGTGGCCACGTCGGCGTTCGGCATGGGTGTGGATAAGAAGGATGTGCGTCTTGTCATTCATTATGATATTTCCGATTCGCTTGAGAACTACGTGCAGGAGGCGGGGCGTGCCGGGCGCGATCCGTCGCTCCAGGCAGAGTGCTATGTGCTCTATTGCGACGATGACCTTGACAGACATTTCATGATGCTGAATCAGACGAAGCTCAGCATAAGCGACATTCAGATGGTCTGGCGCGCGATAAAGAGAATGTCGCCGACCGGACGCCAGTTCTGCACATCGGCACTGGAGCTTGCACGCGCGGCGGGATGGGACGACTCCGTCGCGGACGTTGAGACTAGGGTGCGCACGGCCATCGCCGCGCTTGAGGAGGCGGGGTATGTCGAGCGCGGGCAGAACATGCCGAGGGTATATGCGACGGGTATTCTCGCATCCAGCATGGCCGAGGCGTCTGCTCGGATAGACGCTTCGACGCGCATGGACGAAAATCGGCGCGAAATGGCCAAGCGCGTCATGAAGTCCCTTATTTCGGCCAGAAGCGTTTCCAATGCGGGCAATTCTGACGCCGAATCCCGCGTAGATTATCTTGCGGATGTTCTCGGGATGGACAAGAAGGATGTCGTATGCGTGATAGACTTGATGCGCCAGGATGGACTTCTTGCCGATACGCAGGATATGTCGGCGACGATATTCAGGGAGGATACCGCGAGGAAGTCCACGAATGTCCTTGAGCGTTTCGCGAGGGTGGAAAGATTGCTTGTCGGACGGATATTCAAGGGCGAAGGCGATATCAACCTGAAGGAACTGAACGATGAACTTTCCGGCGGCGCAGGGTACGCTAACGGCGTCAAGAATATGCGCACCGTTATTCGTTTCTGGTCATCTCAAGGCTGGGTGAAGAAAGCAGAGCGACATGACAGCGACTATGTTCGAATTGAGCCGTGTATGTCGGCCGACAAGTTCGCCGAGCGATTCGACAGAAGAATGATGATTGCAAAGTTCTCTGTCGACAGCCTTTACCGCAAGGCGATTGGAAAACAGGCCGAGGAGGGTCGTGCGCAAAGCACCGAATGCACGGTCGAATTCTCTCTTGTCGGGATGCTGAAGGAATTCAACGATGCGCCGAAGCTCGATTTCGGCGACAGGCCGGCGAGCCTCGAGGAGATGTCAGAGGCGCTTCTCTATCTGTCGCGGATCGGTGCGATGAAGCTTGAAGGCGGATTTCTCGTCATTTACAACGGAATGTACCTGCGGCGCAAGGTCGTAGACAACAAGCGGATGTTCAGGAGGGACGACTATCGTACGCTTGACGCCTATTACCAGTTGAAAGTGCAACAGATACACATCGTCGGCGAATTCGCCAACATGATGGTCCGTGATTATGGTGCGGCACTTAAGTTCGTGAATGACTATTTCCAGATGGAGTATACATCGTTTGTCGCGAAGTATTTTCACGGGGATAGGGCGAAGGCCATCCATGGCAGCATCACTGCCTCCAAGAGGAAGAAACTCTTCGGCTCGCTTTCCGATACGCAGCGACGCATCATTTCTGACGACAGTTCGGATGTCATAGTGGTTGCGGCGGGCCCGGGGAGCGGCAAGACGCTTGTACTTGCGCACAAGCTTGCCTCCTTGCTTTTGCTTGAGGATGTCAAGGCCGAGGGGTTGCTGATGCTCACGTTCTCCAGAGCTGCGGCGACCGTGTTCAAGAAGAGGCTTGTGGAGCTTGTAGGCTCTGCCGCGAATTTCGTGCAGATCAAGACGTTCCATTCTTACTGTTTTGATCTTGTTGGCAAGGTCGGAAGCCTGGAATTTTCGGATACGGTTATGAAGACGGCGGCTTCCATGATTGAGAATGGCGAGGTTGAGCCAAGCCGGATTGCAAAGAGCGTACTGGTTATAGACGAGTCGCAGGATATGGATTCGGATGCCGCGTTTCTCGTCAAGGCGCTTAGGTCGGCGAACGAGAATATGCGCGTAATCGCAGTCGGCGACGACGATCAGAATATTTTTGGTTTCAGGGGATCGGATTCGCGTCACATGAGGAGCCTGTCTCGAGAGCAGGGCGCAAAGCTGTACGAAATGGTGGAGAACTTCAGAAGCGCGGCGATGATCGTTGCCTTCGCGAACGTGTTTGCTCGGACGATTCCGGGTCGCATGAAGTCTGCGCCGCTGCGTCCTTCTTCTGGCGCCGAGGAGGGGAGCGTACGCCTCGTTGCGCACACGGCTCCTGATTTCGAATTTGCCGTTGTAGAGGATTGGAGCCGTGAAAATCTGGCTGGAACTTCCTGCATAATGACATGGACAAACGAAGAGGCTCTTCGCGTGTTCAGCATTCTTACGTAGAGGGGTGTTAAGGCGCGACTGGTTCAAACGAATGATGACTTTAAGCTCGGTGACCTTGCCGAACTGCGGTATTTTCGCCGAATCGCGTTTTCTGACACCGGAGCGAGCGTTATATCCGTAAAAAAATGGGAGGAGGCGCGGCGCAGGCTTGGCGAGTGCTATGCCGACAGTACCTGTCTCGAGAACTGTCTTGCGTTGCTCGACGATTTTGTCGCAACATCACCAGCCAGATACAAGAGCGATTTCGAAGAGTTTCTCTGGGAGTCCCGAATGGAGGATTTCGGCCGAGCGGAGAAGGGTTCGGTTGTCATTTCGACTATACACAAGTCAAAGGGTCGAGAATACGACTCCGTCTATATGATGCTGAACAAAATCGGCCAACTCACGGATGAAAAACGACGTGCAATCTACGTCGGAATCACGCGGGCGAAGAAGGCTCTGCGCGTGCATTATTATGACGACAGTCTATTCGAGGACGTTGCGGCAGAAGGTGTTGTCTGTGTGCGCGATGACAATGTTCCCTTGCAGCCGGAGAACGTTATCCTGAATCTCACGCACAAAGATGTTGTGTTGGACTACTTTCTTGATAAGAAAGCGATCATCTGCGAATTGAGGTCCGGGATGAGGCTTGAAGTGGACGGCGTGTTTCTTGTGTCGAACGCTCATGGGTTTACGCGGCACGTAGCCAAGTTCTCCGGTGCATTTATCAGGAAACTTGAATCGCTTTCCGCAAAGGGATATATGCCGCGGTTTGCAAAGATTCGCTATGTGGTTGCCTGGAAAAAAGAAGGTTGTGCCGAAGAGTCTGCGGTCATTTTACCGGATCTTTATCTGTCGCGCTAAAGGCTGTTCTCTCCGCGTCAGACGTATCGTGCACCGTTCGTATGCCGTATTATATTTTCTAACTCTCGCATGAAGGCGAATATTTTCGGCATCGGACGAGGGGCTATGGTTACCGCCGCATTTTGCAAAATGCGGCGGTAAGGGGCGGCTTGTGAAACGTGTGTATTTGCTAAACCGGAGTATGTTCCGCTCTGGTAATTACTAAAACGACAAAAATGATACGCGGTTTTCTGTGATATAATCTGTGCAAATCATTTGATGAACTGTCATCATTTGATAGGAATTGCAACACATTTACACAATGTTTTTCACAACGTTTGTGTAAGCATTCATGGAGGTGGGAATGGAGGCTCAACTCAAGAATATTTGTCCCGGTGTGCAGGTGCGATCGGGGAAGCGGGGGAAGACTATTCGCTTTAGCTGCATGATTCGCGGGCGGCGTTTTGCCGAAATGTGCCACGAACCGCTTGAGCTTATGATAGATCCCCATACCGGGCGCCCGACCAGAACTTTGCGCCAGGAGTACAACAAATGGGTGGACCAATGCGCTGCCAAGGCTGGGATTCGCAATACCGCAGTTCTTAAGGTTCCGACGATTGCCGAACTTATCGATACTTATGAGCAGATTGCTTGGGAACGTAATCGTGATCCAAATCATAACAAACCTTCTGCCAGAAGCATCGATACTGCCGTCAAGAATTTCAATTACTGCCTCGAAGCAAGCGGTCTTAGGGATTCGAGGCCTTACTCCGAGCTTATGGATGTTGACATGATCCGGCATATTTTCAAGGTTTTCATGGATTCCGGCATGAAGGGAACGTCCGCTTGGAGCTATGTTTCCGCGCTTCAGTCGGTCACAGCCCGCTGGACGATTGTCGCTTATCGCGACCGCGGCTTTGAAGTTAAAGCTCCTCTTATCCCAGATTTCGGCAAGGCCCGCGAAGCGCCGTCATATCAGCAGCTTTCGCCGGAACTTGACCGCAAAATCGATGAATGGATCATGCAGCTTGACAAGAATGCCGATCCTGCATCGCTTTTCTATGTCGTCATGATGAATAATCTCGCCATTCGGCCGAACGATATGGGGCAGCTTACCGCCGATAACTTTCCGCTTTCGGACAACGGGCATCATCGCTTTTGTTACATCCCGCAGAAAACCAAAGAATCCAGCAACCGGCGTGTCGATATTGAGATTCCCGATGCGCTTTGGGAGCAGATTTATTCGCTTACCAAGGAGCGTTATGATGCCGGGGAAATATTGCTGCCGAACTGGAAGTATGTCGAGTCGATGGTGAACGCTTCCATGCGCCTTATTTGCGGGATGCCGGCGAAAGATTACTGCAAAGCGAGTTATGAACTTCGAAAGCGCTGTCTCCATCGCGTTATGATTTCCCAGGGTATCGATGTCGCCGTGCAGCTCTCCGGTGACCGGCGCGATACGCTTGAAAAGTATTATGTCGACCCTTATCGGGCGCAGGCACCGCTGAAACTTTATCAGCCGCCGACCGCTCCGACGGCGCAATCGCCGCAGTAAATCTCAATATTGGGGTAACGTTACCCCAAAAACGCACGAAGAGAGGGCATTTTTGCTCTCTCTTTTGCTTTTTCGTGTTAAGATTGCCGTCAGAACAACCACACTAAAAAAGGAAGATCTTATGGCAAGCGAAGAAACGGTCCGGGAATGGGAAGATAAAGCGGCGAGACAGAAGCGCTTAAATAAGGCGGAAGCCGAATACATCGTGAACGATACCGCTGCGGCCCGCTCGCAGGCAAAAGAGCAGGCGGAGAACGATCGTCAGCGCGACATCGCTTCCAGCGCGCATGAGCGCGCTATGCAGAGGCGCCGCGAATTCATCGAACGCAATCCTTTCGCGGTTTCCCCATTCGAGCGCAAGGCCGTTCTCGGCGATCATCAGGCGCGGCAGGATCAGGCGGAGCTTAGGCAGCATGAGATCGACATGGTCAACGAGAAGAATAGGGGCGCCATCGGAGTTGCCGCGAAGAACGCCGAGGGCATGGCCAATCAGGGCGTGAGAGCTGCTGAAATCAATGCCGGCGTCAGGGAGAGGGAGATTGATGCCGGGCTTAAGAAACATGAACTTGAGATGGCGACCAACAAGGATATCGCCAAGATTCAGTCGAATACGCAGACGGATATCGCCGCAGGCAACAACCTGACGACGCTCAAGACCGCCGAGCTGCAGGGGAAGACGCAGAAGGAGATTGCTGAATTGCAGGGCAAGACCCAGGAGAGCATCGCCGGCAAACAGGCGGATGCGACGGTGAATGCTGCGGGAATCACGGCGAAATCGGCAGCTGAAACTCGCCTTGCCGACGCCGCGGCCCGCCGTGCTGAGAGGGAGCAGTCGGCTTTCGAGGGGTATATGGCCAGGCTTATCGAGTCGTCACCCAAAAACCAGTTGCCTCCAGAATGGGCTAACCTTACGCCGGAGCAGCGGAAAGCCAAGTGGCGACAGATAATGGGCCGCTGAGCGATGTGCGGCAGATGAGATTTTCGGGGCGGGCGGATGTGCGGATCCTCCGCTCCTTTTACACTTAAAAAGGGCAGATAAAAATGGCAAGCGCAAACGACAAGTACAAGACCGGCGACAAGTTCTATTTCACCGACGCCGACGGCAATCATCATGAGACGAATCTCGAAGGGCGTGATCTCTTAAGCGGGATGACCGAAGTTGAACCGCGGCGATTCGCCGACGCCGACGGCAATGTGTACCGCGTGCCGGAATGGGAGATTGAGGAGTTTACGCGCAACAATATCGCCGAAGGGCGCAAGGTTTCTCCGCAGTTCCGTATGCGTCAGGGCGGCGGGAATATCGGTGACGCGCTGAGCGGCAATGTCGGCGCGAACGATGTCTGGGTGAGCGACTATGACAAGGTTCGCGTTCAGGAGCTTAAGGATCGCGGCTGGCAGCGCGTCGAGGGCGAGGGGGACATGACGGCGCTTGAGGCGGCCTTCTCGCCAAAGACCTACGCCGAATTCTACAGCGATGGCGAGAACCTGAAGGATCTGCCGGAGAATATCGCCCGCGGCGTCACCGGCGCGGCGGTGGCGACTGGCACTGGTGCAGTGAAGAACATTCTTGGGCTTTCGGCGTCAGCGCTCGCGTTCGGCATGGATGTGGTCGGAGCGAAAGAAGGCGCAAAAGAACTTCGGCGGAGCAAGTCCATCGTAGATGAAATGGCCGGGAAGGTGCTCGACTGGAACACCGACAACATTCTCGGCGAGGCTTTCTTTAACGAGGCGGACGGCACGCGCGAGATGGTCAATAGCGGATTGAAGGCGGCCGAAGAGCTCGGCGGACTCTACGGGCTCGGGACGGTTGTAAGGGGAGGCGGAAAACTCGTCGCGGCCGGAGCCAGCGCGCTCAAGCCGGTCGAAGCATCCGGTCGCGTTGCGGGTGCGCTCGTCAGAAGCGGAGAGATCGCCGGAGGATCAAGCCGTACGGCGGCCGTGCTTGACAAAATGAGCGAAGCCGGCACAGCCGGCAAGGTCGCCATGGCCACGGTCATGGGCGCCCAGGGATATGAGGATACGCTCGGCGCGGCAGAAGCTGACGGAAAAGACGCCTCCGACCTGAGAGTTCGTACCGCTGCCGCGATCAACGGTGCGGCGGCAGCGGCGACCGCGCCGCTTTTCGGCAAGCTCACCGGTATTGTCGGCAAGGATGAGGCCAAGCGCGTCATCATGCGCTCCTACGGTCACATGCTCAAGATGGCGGGGTTGGACACGATTGAAGGCGCGCTTCTCGGCGGCGCGACCGGTGTTGCCGGAGAAACTGCTGATGTGATTCTTGGCGGCAAGGCGGATATTGAGGAGCGCGCAAAGCGCGTGTTTACGTCGATGGCCGTCGGCGGCGGGCTGGTTCTCGGTACCAAGGTGCCCGGTGCGCTCGGCGGGTGGGTAAAGCAGAACCGGCAGCGTTACGCCGCCGCGGCGGCTTATCAGGGCCGCGAAGCACTGGAGACGGTCGGGCGCGGCATGCCGCTTACCAAGTCGGAAGTCAATCTTCCGGACGTCAAGGCGGTCACCGTGAACGGCGAAGTCGTCTTCAACGACGGCTCCATCTATCGGCCCGGGCGCGGCGAGCGGACGCTGCAGCTCGGCGGCGGACTCACGCGCACGGTCGCGGCGGAGCAGGCCACGGTGAAGCTTGCCGACGGCACGGTGCTCGACATGAACGGCCGCGTCGTCAGTGTCGCTCCGGGCAAGCTTACCGCTCACGGTGCGCGTGGCGAGGCGCAGACGCCGGCCGAGGTCGTTTATCGTGAGACGGATCCGGACGCAGCCAACAAGCTGCGCATCGTCGATCCGGCGACGGGCGAGACGGTTGATGTCGCCGAGATCAACAAGCTCCAGGCGCCGGAGTCGGTGCGCAACTGGTTTGCCGCGAAAGCCGAAGGGCGGGAGCTGCCGCAGCTTGACGCGGATGGCTGGGCGTACATGTCGCTTTATCAGCAGTCGGCGGGCATGAATCCGCAGATCAGTCAGGCCGCGCAGCTCGCGCTTGAGCAGGTGCGCCTGGGGAAGATGACCTACCGTCAGGCGGCCGAGCTCGTGGACAACGCGATCACGACGACGATGGGGAAAAATCCTTCGACCACGTCGATCTACGGCTTCAGAAAGACGCAGGGACCGATCGATCCGAACGTGCCCACGGCCGACGACGCCGTGGAAGTGAGCGCGCGCGAAGTGCGCACCGACCTTCCGGCGCTCGGTTTCGTGCCGGATGCGCCGCGCGCCGACGGGGCGCTGCCGCGCTCGACGGTGACGGCCGCCGAGAGGCTTATCGGATATGTCAAGGACGGCACGATCGCGCCGCAGACGGTGGACGTGACGGCGCTTCCGATCACGGTGAGAATGAACGGCGCAGATCCCGTGCTGACGATGTTGGATGCCGCGGCGGATTCGCCGGTCGTTATCGTGCGTCAGGCTGATGACGGGACGATGACGGTGCTCACCGGGCAGAATACGGTCGAGAAGGCCAGGATCAGCGGAGTCAAGACCATCGAGGCGGTGACGGTCCGCGAAGAGGACGGCTGGGATGTAGAGTCGGCCAGGGCGATCAGCGCGCTTGCCGGGCTGGAAGCGGGCGGGATGTCGCTGAGTGAGGCGGTCGCCATGGTGCGGCGGCTCGGACTTTCCCGCGAAGATGTGCAGGAGGTTGCGGGAAATCTTCCCGACGGGCGGCCGGAGCTTGTGAAGAGCGCTGTGGATATCGCCGAGAGGATTTCGCCGGTGGTGGCGGATAGGCTTACAGAAGAGAATGTCGCTCCGATCGCGGCGCTTTCCGAGGGCGCGAACATGCGCACGCTCGGGCTCGGCTGGGAGAATGTGCAGGAGGGACTGGTCACGGCCATGCCCGATTTCGCGGACGCCGCACAGGCGAAGGTGGCGGGTATCGTCGCGGCCAACATGCCCGGCGTCGAGCCGGTTCGCGCGTGGCAGATCGCAGAATGGGTCGCCGCGCACGCTGAGGACGGCGCGGTCGTGGACGCGCTCAGCGGCGGAGCTGACGGAATCAGGGCGATCGAGCGGATGATGGCCGGCGACGCAGCCGGGACGACGCCGGTCGAAGAGCCGGACGGCAGCTTCAAGACCGTCAATGAGATCGAGGCGGAGGCGGGCGGAAGCGCGATTGAGAATATCGTCGAGCCGGCCGTCGACAAGTCGCTTGAGCTTTCCCCGGTCAAAGATCGGCCGGGCACGTTCGGTATCGCGCGTTTTCCCCGTGTTCGGGTAACGGCCGTTACCAACGAGGGCGGAAAGTTCTGGGTGGTTGAAGGGCTGACCGCACCGGAGATGCTTGACGGACGCAACCGCTATGAGATGGGGAAGTTTCTCTCCGAGCTTGCGGACCGTGCCGCCGCCGCCGGCATCGAGATCGATCTCGGAGACGGCGCGCTCGTGGAGATCGCCAACGAGCTTGTCGCCAATTACGGCGAAGAGAACCGGGCGAAGATTATGCTCGCGCGGCAGAACGCCGTTACCGACGTTCTCAAGAAGTCGCATCTCGCCGACGATGTCGTGAGCGATCCGGAGAAGTTCAACGAGATGCTCATGACGTTCCCGGAAGGAGAGAGGTTCGTCAAGGACGGCAAGACCTGGGGCTTCTACAATCCGGCCGACAACAAGATCTATCTGAACGCGGCGCTTTTCGGCACGCAGACCGGGCTTAACGTCACGATCCACGAATTCGCGCATCCGGCCGTGATCGCCACACGTAAGGCAAATCCGGAGCTTTACAATCGCGGCATGGAGCTTGTCGGCGAGACCGATTTCTATCGTGAGGTAAGCGAGCATCCCGACTACAGGGATCGCAGCGAGCGGCATCGCCGCGAGGAGGCGCTCGTCAGGCTCCTCACTTCGCGGCTTGAGGATATCAAGGCGAACGTGCCGGCGAAGATCTACAAGGAGATCGAGGAGTTCGTCAATCAGTTCTGGCGGCGCTTCGGCGAGGCGAACGGCATCCGCGATCTGACGCCGGCGATGGTGCAGACGATGACGGTCGAGGATATCGCCGACGCCATCGGCGCGGAAATGATGAGCGGGCGACCGTTCGGAGAGAATGGCGCGGAAAATGCCGCCGCAGAGATGGGGGAGGTGCCTTTTGCGAGGGCGTTGATAGGCGGAAGGGAGACTGCAGTTTCGACCGGGTATCCACTGTCCATCCGCGATGCGCGTAATCCTGAAAAGGTGTTGGAATTGCTTAGCCCCATCGTCGGTAAGTCCGCCGCGCAGCTTGGCGAGATGAAGTTGACGCGGATTGATACTGCATCGATAGAACATCTCCTCAATTCGAAAGCGGCGAGATGGGATAAAGAGGGAATATCGCGAGATGCAAAGCGGCTTTGGAGGGGACGTGTCGGAGGGCTTAGCGTTCTTGATGATATAATCGCCACGTCAAACCTTGGTGTGGAGGAATTTGCCAAACACCACAATAAAGATTGGAAGAAGGGTGCGAAATTTTACAGGGCGAACACTCGCTTTGCAATCGAAGTGAAAAATGGGTATGAGATTTATCCATGCCAGTTGATTGTTGCCGAGATGAAAAACGGCGAACGCTACGTTTACGACCTTGTTGAAATAAAGAAACCGACCCTTTCCGCATCGGCTGGGAATGCCAACCTTAACATGACCCTTGGGTCGACTCGTACGGGGGAATCGGTTGCTTCAAGCGGAAGTATATCACAAATCGGAGTCAGCGCGCAAGAGGACGCGGCATATCTTGATGCCGTCAAGCGCGGCGATATGGAGACGGCGCAGAAACTTCTTAAGGTAGCGTGGGAAAGGAATGGATATTCGCAGTTGCGGAACCATCTGGATGCGCATGCCGCACCGAGCGCACCGGTGGAAGCGGAGAATTTCAGGAATGTCGAAGCTTTGATGGAAGCGCGTGAGGAGGGCTGGGATCTGAATCTTTGGGCTATTGCAAAGGGGATATCCGGACAGCCCAATGATTTCTTTAGCGAACAGGGCCCGCGTCTTTATATGTATGACGATAAGGCCGGCATTGAAGCGCAGAAGGAAATCGCAAAGGCGATCTCTATGATTCAGGCTGGATTGAACACTCGCATCAATGTTTATCGGGCCGTTCCCAAGAATATCAAGTCCGATTTTCTCCAGAGTGGCGGGGAGTGGGTGTCCCCTTCAAAAACATATGCCGAAAATCATGGAAAGTTCCGCTTTGGTGAGGGCGAGTATCGAATTATCGAACGTCTTGTTCCCGCTGAACATCTTTGGTGGGATGGAAGTGACGCCCGTGAATGGGGGTATGATGATGGGCGTCAGTATGTTTATGCTAACACTGAAAACGGCAGTAAACTCGCCACGGTCACATACGATGACGCAGGCAATGTGATACCACTCTCGCAGAGGTTCAATCAGCAGAAAGCCGATATCCGCTTCGCCCGCGGCGGGGCGGAGCGCAGCGTGTTTGTCGCGGGCCGGGCGAGAGTCGCCGAGGACGCGGGAGCGGGCGAGCGGACGCCCAGCGCGATCGCCGCGAGTAAAGAGCTTTCGCGCGCGGTGCCGACGGCGCTTTCGCAGGCCGGGCAGAACCGGTACATTTCGCTGCCGCTCTCCGAACTTGAGTGGCTGCGCAAACGCCTCACCGGCAATGCCGCTCCGGCGCATCTGGCAGAGCGCCTTTACGGCGGAAAGAACGCCGCGCATACCCGCGCCGGAAAGCTCGTCATCGCCGCGGATATCTTCGGCTCCGTCGACAAGACGGACATGGCGGAGATCAAGGACGCGCTCAAGGCGGCGGGATATTTCCGCGACGAGGACCCGGCGTGGTGCCTGACGCAGAACGCCGCAGACGTCCGCGCCGAGCACGAGCGCAGCGAATCGAAGCTTGCCGACGAGCTGATCGCCCGGTCCGAGCGGAGGATAGCCGGACGGGAAGCGGGTGGGCACGCCGCCGCGCGCGGCATTTACGCCGACGAGCTTGCCAAGATCGTCATGAATCTGCCGAGCGGCCAGGCGGCGCCCGGCACGATCGGGAAGGTCAAGACGATTGCCGACGCGCTCATGCGGCGCGTGAGCGGTCTTGCGAATCAGGCGGATCAGGCGGACTACTTTCTTGACTGGGCGCAGGGCGGCTCGCCGGAGGCGCCGCGCACGGATGAGGAGCGCGCGGCGCAGATGTTCGGCGCGTTCATGGTTATGCCGCTTGAGATGCATAGCCGTGCGAACGGATGGTTTACCTCGATTGTCGGTACCATTGTTTCGGATCCCAAGCTCAATCAGGCGTGGCGCTCGCTGTCGCTGCGTTCTACCGGGGCGCGGCAGTCGGCCGATGCCGTTGCCGAGCAGATCTTAAGGAGCGTCAACCGTTCGTCCGAGCTGGCGATTCACGCGATGCAGGAGGAGGGCCGCGCGCCGATTCCGGCGGGAGACTGGAAGGCGCGAATGAAGGAGAGTTTCTTCGTCGCGTTCGACGACAAGCTTGGTTGTGTTGTCGCCCGTGTCGACGACAGGGTGCGTGCCTACCGGCGTGCCAAGAAAGAGGTGATGAAGAAGGCGCGCACGCCGCAGGAGAAAGCTGCGCTGCAGGCAGAGATCGACCGCTTCATGGGCGAGGCGGCGAAGAATCTGAACCAGTTCGAGCTTTCGCGCACGGCCTACGAGCGCGGCGCGTTCAACGAAGGGCTCAGGTATCTTTACCGGATGCGCGAGCTTGAGGACCGCGCGACGATCACATGGAAGCTTTCCGAGGATGACAAGCTCCTTTATCTCAACTTCAGGCGCGTCATCGAGACGGACGGACGCTCGGGCTCATTCGGCATCAGTCCGCGCCAGGCGCAGATTGAGCTTGACGCGATGGAGAAGAAGCTCGGTCCGGAGCGCTGGGCGCACCTTGTGGAGTACGGCAAGGAGTTTCACGCGATCATCGAACAGGAAGTCCTTGACGATCCGCGCGTGACGCAGATGTTCGGCAAGGATTTTGTCGATTACTGCCGCACGCAGACGAATTACGTGACGACAAAGCGCACGTTCAGCCCGGAGGAGCTTGAGCAGATCGAGATCACCCGCGAAGCGGTGCGTCAGCGCGGAGTTCATGGCGGCGATGACGTCATTACGCAGATGTTCACGTACGGCCAGCGCTCCGGCGGGATCGACAAGAACGAAAATCTGGCGACGCAGAGGCTCAAGGGCAGCATGGCCGCGGCGGCGGATCAGCGCGCGGCTACCTGGGAGAAGCATCAGGCGATCATGCAGGCGGTCCGGCGCAACGCGATGGTGATCGACCTTAAGCGACTGCTCATTGAGGCGGGCGTTACCGGCGTGAGCGACCACCGGCGCGGCACCGCCGGCTTCCCGGACAACAGGCGCTACGGGCATTTGAACTATATGCTGAACGGGCAGAAGCGCACGCTCGTCGTTCCGAGGGAGATTGCCGACGGATTCGACCGTGACGCTGAAGCGATCCGGCTTCTGACGGCGATCAACAACTTTGCCCGCAATGGGTATATCGACTGGAATATCGGCTTCCGCCTGCTGGCCAACCCGGTCTACGACCAGAGCAGCTTCTATTGGAAGATGCCCGGGACGCGCGAGCCGATCGCACAAAGCGTCGCCCGCGCCGTCGTGCCCGGAGGAGATGCGCTTTTCGCGGTCGTGACGCAGTGGATGGTGCGTAAGATTCCGGTCACGGGCAAGCTGTTCGGACCGCACAGCTTCCAGGCGCATCTGCCGAAGGCGCAGGCCATCGTCGATTATCTGCGAAAACCCCATGAATGGAGCGCGAAGATGGCGAAGGCGGAGGCGCGCGGCGACACGGCCGCGATGGCCGATCTTCTGCAGCTGCGCGACGAGGCGCTCGAGGTTTTGCGTGCGAACATGTTCCTGCCGACCGGCAGCAACTTCCAGCACGGCAAGAGCGAAGGCTTCGCGGCGGATGTCATGTCCGCGAAGGGCATGAAGACGGCGGCGCAGATCGCCGAGAGCGAGGCGGCGATGACAACGCGGCAGAAGCTGGTGAGGGCGGTCAATATCTTTAAGAAGAATGCCGCGGCGGAGGAGGGCGACGACATGGTCGCCAAGGTCGACGCGTTTCTCCACGACCAGAAGGAGTTCGGGAATGTGCGAACGGTTCAGGAATCCGGCGCGCTCGTCAAGAAGAACGTGGCGACGCCGGAGTTCGACCGCAAGGGGAAGGCGACGAAGGGTATTCAGTCATCGCTCTTCCAGTTCTTCAATGTGTCCATAAAGAATTATTTCGCGCTCGGCAGGGCTGCGAGGAACATTCCGGGCCAGGTGGCTGCAAGGGCCGCGAACGTCGGGAACGGGCGCATCATATCCGGTATGCTCACGGTCGGCGTGGCGGCGGTCGCCATGCTCAAGGCTGCGGGCGGCGATGAGGAGAAGGCGCGAAAACGGTTCGGCATATTCTTCGATTGGGCGAATTTCGTGTATAAGGCGGCCAAGAATTTCTCCAAATACACGCGCGAGAACTACGCGGCGATTCCGATCTGGCTTAGTAAGAACGGCTACACCACGATCAGTATCGCCGGTGCCCTATCTTCGGAAGACAAGTTCGTCACGCCGTGGGCGGATTACCTGGTGCAGAAGCTCGCGAGCGACGTTTACGGAATTGCGGCGGAGCCTTCGCTCGCGGAGACAGCCGCGCGTGCGACGATCAAGAATGTTGTGCCGGATCTGCAGCTCTCGGCGCCGGCGTTCAAGATCATCAATGACGCGGTGGTGAGCCATTGGGAGAACCCGACCGACTTCTTTACCGGCCGCAAGACTTATGACAACGACGTCTGGGCGATGCGCGGCGAAAGTCTTGGAGACTACGGGCGATTCGCCGGGCATGTCGGCATGCGCCTTTGGAACGATCTCGGCGGACGAGCTCTCTGGCAGTTAGATATGCAGGGCGAGAACGTGCACGATGAGACGCCGGAGACGGTGACGAGAGTTCTCAGGTGGATTCCGGCCGTCTCGCCGGCGCTCTCGAGGTTCATCAAGATTCAGGTCGGCTCGCCGGAGAAGCACGGCGAGGCGATCGAGGCGGCGGATGACAAGATGCAGATGCTTACGCGCACGCTCGCCAAGCGGATGCTGTCGATGGAGAAAGACAACATCCCCGTCTGGCGGGCGGACCCGGAAAAGTACGAAGCAACGCTCGACGATTGGCAGAAGCGCTACGGCTTCAGCGATTGGACCAGGGCGAAGATCGAGGCGAAGTACATCAACGCCTCGAACGCCCGCAGCTACTACGAGTATCAAGACCAGAAGAAACTGAACTCGTTGCGTAAGAAGGCCTATCAGCTCGGCTTCGACGACGCGGAGGTGGACCTGATGCTCGGCGAGGAGTAAGGAGAGTATGCGCTACGGGGATTGAGGGAGCAGAAAAACTTTCAATTTCTGAAAATGTATGCGGTGTCATTTGCAGAATCTGCAAATGTGTGATACAATATGCCCGAATTTTGAAAACAAAATAGAAATGAAGTCTCAAGAAATGTGGATTGTAAAGCGTGACTATGCCGATGAATTGAAATTCAAGCGGTATAGTAAAAAGCATCGAAATGAGACGGTTGCATGCTTTGCCAATCTGCAAAGGTTGCTGGATGCGTTATGCAATGGCTTGACGCTGCAGCAGGCTGTTGGAGGCTTGGGCTTCATAAAATCTGAGAACGAGGATGTGTATCGAATCGCTCAAAGTGGTGTGGCGCATGCGAAAGAGACTCGCTTGTATGTCTACATCAAGGTAAGCGGATATGACATTCAGGTTCTGACCATCGGGGATAAAAGTTCTCAGAGCAAAGATATCAGATGGTGCAAAAGTATTGTTCGAGATTTGAAAAAGCAAGAAAAACAAAGAAACGAACAGAAAACGCCGCCGATTGAAGGAGGGCAATCGGGAGGTAAAAATGAAAACTAAAAACAAGAATAACGCAGCGTCGGTTTTGGCCGATATTTGTGATGATCAGACTCTGTCCGCAGAGGTTGAACGTGAACTTCACGAGACACGGTTTGCAACTATGATGGTTGAGAATCGTGTAAGGAAAGGGTTGACACAGAAAGATATTGCCGATCGGATGGGCGTGAGCTCGAGTACAGTTTCCCGTTTGGAGAATTCGCGTGATGCTGAGTTGCAGTACGGAGAAGTTGAGTCCTATTTGAAAGCATTGGATTTAGATTTGTCGGTGACTGTGTTCGATAAGAATATGTCAACGACGGATTGGATAAAATACAATGTGTTTGAAATTCAACGTTTGTTGGGACATTTAACGGCGATAGCTAAAGAATGTAATGATGATCCGGCAATTGTTGATGGAATCACAAAATTCCGAGGAGAAGTTTTGTTTAACTTCTTGGTTAAATATCAGTCTTCAGGTGAAGGACTTCCGGTTTTCTCTTCGGTTAAGAGAATGGAGTCAGATGCGTTGCCGTGTCCGGAAGTTAAAAAAGATTCTTTGGTTTCTGTGTAAGGTTCGCAATAGCCTTTTAAGACAAGAAGCCGCGGGAATATCCGCGGCTTCTCATCGTTTACACGGCGTTAGGCAAATTCATACGATAAAACTTTCTTGCGGCGAAGCTCATAGTCTTTAACCGTCATAATTCGCCCAAGCTGCAAATTGACATTGCCGCGAGAATAACGCCGCACAACATTCTTTGCAGTACGCTTGCGAGATTCGCGTTTATAAGACATAAAGGACAGAAACATCCTTTTGAGTCTTGAAAGGTTCATCGGTCTTACTTCCTTGAGGTTTTTGATTGCTAAATTATACCAAACGCTACGCGCGCGCGTCAATTCGTGGCAGTTGGGGGCAGTTTCGGGGGTGGCCGCTCTGTTATAATGAGCGAAGATGGTTGTTAGAGAACGCGACAAGTATACACCAAACGGAGTAGATAAGTCAATGACAAATGGTGAAGATTTAAAAATAGTATTCTCCAATCGGATTAAATCTTTGATTGGAGATGAAACTGTTAGTGCGTTTGCCAGACGTGTTTCTCTCAATCAGGCGGCCATAGATCGCTACATTAAAGGTGCGCGAGCACCTGCACCAGATGCGCTTTTAAAAATCTCATCAACTTGTGGAGTCTCGGTGGATTGGCTACTTGGCGCATCAGATACACCAACTGGCGAATCCAACACCGAATGGAGAAAACGAGCGCTTACAGCCGAGCAAAAGCTTGAACGGATCAACCGTGCGCTTAGTCACGCACTTAAGGGTTTCGAAGAACTCCAAGCAGCATTTTTGTGAAAGGAAAAAATCATCATGAAAGAAAAAATAATAAAGACACTCCGCTGGATAGGCGCCGTCATCTTGCCATTGCCTATACTATTTCTTACATATTTCATTGCTTCCATTATTGGTTTTTTTCAAAATCCTCATAGGATAATGTCAACGTCGCATATTTGTTTCCCGGACGATTTTATTATTCCTGGCGTGGCCGGATTTCTGTCCGGGGCAGCATCTGTAGGTATATCTCGACTTCTGGCTCCACGCTTTGATAAGGTTTTGGGCTGGACCGTCGCTGCAGTCGTCACTGCATTCGAAATTTTCAATTTATCCTGCCTCGCATTAGATTGGAGCGATCATTCAGTTTTGGAAATCTGTACAATAATTACATCCAACATCACATGCATCATTGGCGCAATATACATGGCTGCGTACAAAACCAACAAATATTGATTATGGAAATCACCTGTCCAAATTGCGATATTAAACTTGAACTTCCTGCTGGGGTTCAAGAAGATTGCCATCTGCGCTGCTTAGTCTGCGACAAGAAATTCCTTTACAATCCCCAGCCAAATTTTACGATATGAGATTAAAATCGTTTAGTATGATAAAACCTAATCTCCACCTCACCGCCAACCAGAGATTCGCGCTGACCCTCGCGCTGATCGTCTGCGCTACAATGATCACTGTCGCGATCATTCTTCGCCCGATGCGATTCGCGCTTGGCAAGGGCATTGTGATTGATCAGCGCACAGGCACCATATACTGGCTGGACGGCAGCCCCTACCAATGAGTAACGCCTGCCCTAACTGCCAACAGCTCGCCGACGAGCGCGACCGGTTGCAGATGGTCGTCGATTTTCAGCGAGCGCGCATCGCAGAGCTCGAGGCGCTGCGCGAGTCCTGGCTGGACGCGCCCGCCCTGGCCGCTCAGGCTAAGCAGGACATCGCTAAAGCCAAAGCCGACATGGATCGCGCGAATGAAACGATCGAAGGCAGATGGATTTTCCGCTGGATGCCGGCACTCATTGCGATCGGCATTTCGATCACCCGAATAATCGCTAAGCCTGACTCAGAATCGCCATACAACTTCTGCACTCTATTTATGATCATCACAGGCGCAGCTTATTACTTCTGCCATGTGATCGTCGCCGCAAACCGTCTTTTCCGCGGACGCTCCCCATCACAATAACCATGCTAAAATCTCGCACGATATGAAACCAAAAATATACGCCCTTCTTATGTTGCTGCTCATGCCGACGCTGCTTGTGCTTTCCGTTATCCTGCTATATGGCTTTTTACCGGCAAGTGATGCGACCGTATTGCTCGTGACAACAATGCTCACCGCCACGGCAAGCTGCATTTTTGACATCTTATTCCGAAGGAGTCCAACAAGGGCCTTCATTCGGGCGCTCAAGAAATACCCAAACACCGGTCTCCTTTTCTTACTTCATCATAGAGATGCATTTTTCGCACTAAACGAGTCTCGACACGAGCTGGTCAGACCACTCGGATCTAATTGGTGTGGACCGTTTTGGTTTAACCACAAATCTGGTCGCATCAGATTTTACTCTAACATCGACTGCTGCGAGATTCATGAGAGGATTTTCCCGATTATCGCAGATGAACTTGACCGCAGAATGAATAAACTTTTCAAAGAGGCTAACGGCAGCAATACCGACGATTTTGGCTTGGCCGCCGACAATCGTGGGCAAGCCTTTGTCCAGGCGTACAGCGAGATCATGTCACTAAGTATCTAATCAATCAGGCGCCCGAACAACCGGACGCCGCTAAATCTCCTCAAAGCTCAAACATCAAAAGTAACTTTGTGTAAAATTTACACGAATTTACACTAAATTTTACACAACAAATTTTCCGACCGCCGATTTTATTGGCGTTTTCTCATTTTTCATCTTCTCACTTCGCTCATTATAACAGAGCGACAGTAAAAAGGAAAGAAAAATGGAGGAAAAAGCAATTGTTGTTCAAGCCGTTAGACCGGCTTTTCGGCTTTGCACAAAGCCGGAAAACGAGCGACGCTTTGAAGTCGGCGATATGTTTGGTCGCTTACGGCAGATTTGTTATTTGCCGTGCGACGGATTGGTCGGTTATTTAGCCGAGGACGCAGCGTTTGCACAGCAGGCGCGTACCGTCTGTGAGCTCAATTATGAGGCGGGTTTTGATATTGATCGCTTTTTCATCCTCGCGCGGTGCGGAGAACATGATTTTCACCGCTGTCCAGCGTTTCAGGTTCTTGAGGAGATCCTTGCTCGACGTATGCTCGACGGTCGGGCATTTGACCGTCACGCCGTCACCGTTGAAGTCGAGGAGGATCCGACTGATGGGAATCGTCACGTCACCTACATTGGTAATGGTGACGGTCGTGCCGGGGCGATCCGCTTCGAAGCCAAAGATCGCTATGCGGCGTGGCTTTCGCAGCTGGAGGCGGCATGCGAGAATTGCGGCCGCCGCGGAAATGACCGAGGCGAGCGCGGCGATGATGGCGATGGTGCGGTCGAAGTTAAACATGGCGGCATTATAGCATTTTTCAAACGGATATTCAGAGGGCGTAAGGCATGATGAGGCGAGGTTGTACTATCGAGGGCGAAATCAAGGGGGACAAGACCCCGAAAATCCCTTATTTTTCGCAAAATCTGGCCTCGCCGCTTGCATTTTGGGGCTGAATATGAGACAATAATGCCGCTCCTCCGGAATTGATTCCGTCGTGACGGTCGGATATAAGAGGGGAGTCGACGTTAGCTTGCGGGTACCGCCCTTTGGAGCCTACTACGGTGACGATGAAGAAGGGAGACGCAGGCGCTGTTGGATGTTAGGCCCCGGGGGTATTGGG
>JAFVZE010000121.1 GCA_017508315.1 Kiritimatiellia bacterium
AAGTATTGCTACCTCATGGATCCCGTTCGACTTGCATGCCTAATCCACGCTACCAGCGTTCGTTCTGAGCCAGAATCAAACTCTCAAGAAAAAGATTTTGAGTTTTAAAGCTCTCACACAAACATTTACTGTTCCATGTCTTTTTCAAAAGACACGTCCATTCAAAGAATCCGTTTTCAAAGAGCGAGCCGCCCTTGTTCGGGCGAACGAGTGCGTAGTATATCAAAAACCCCCTCGACCGCGCAAGGGGGTTTTTTGAAAAAATTTCACGGCCAGTTTTACCCGAACGATCGTCAGCGCCGTTTGGCCGACTCAAGCGTGTTCCACAGCAGCATGGTGATCGTCATGGGGCCGACGCCGCCGGGAACCGGGGTTATCGCCGAGGCGACCGCCGAGCAGCTTTCGAAATCGGCATCGCCGACAAGACGGAAACCCTTGGGGCGGGAAGCGTCGGGGATGCGGTTCACTCCGACATCGATGACCACCGCGCCGCTCTTGAGCATGTCGCCGGTGAGCGTGCCGGGTCTTCCCGCGGCGACCACCACCACATCCGCCTGTCTGGTGAAGGACGCGACGTCTATCGTGCCGGTGTGGCAGAGCGTCACCGTGGCGTTCGTCTCCCTGCGGGCGAGCAGCGCGGCGACCGGCTTGCCGACGATGTTGGAGCGTCCGATGACCACGGCGTGCCTGCCCTTCAGGTCCATGCCGGAAAATTCGATGAGTTTGATGATGCCGTGCGGAGTGCAGGGCAGAAAACACTCCTCTC
This sequence comes from Kiritimatiellia bacterium, assembly GCA_017508315.1. Lineage (GTDB taxonomy): Bacteria > Verrucomicrobiota > Kiritimatiellia > RFP12 > UBA1067 > UBA1067. The sequence goes on from JAFVZE010000121.1 coordinate 767, forward strand.
CGATCATCATCCGCCCGACGTTGACCGGCGTGAAGCCGTCGACATCCTTGTCCGGAGCGATCGAATTGATGACTTTCTTCTCATCGAACCCTTTGGGAAGCGGCAGCTGCACGAGAATCCCGTGAATCGCCGGATCGGCGTTCAGTTCGGCGATCTTGGCGAGCAGTTCCTCTTCGGCGATGTCGGCGTCGAGCCTGATCTCGCGCGAAAGCATCCCCGCCTCGGCACACGCCTTCTCTTTGGCCGTCACATAACTCACGCTCGCGGGGTTGTCGCCCACAAGTATGACCGCCAGCCCCGGAACAAACCCGCGCTCCGCCTTGAGCCTCGCGACCCCTTCGGCGATCTCCGCCCTCAAATTCGCCGCCAGAAGTTTTCCGTCGATCGTTTTTGCGCTCATCTAATCTTCCCTCCATTTTATGTATCTTACTTTTTTGTCTTTGCTGTTTACGTAGCATTCGCAGTTGACCTCGCGCTTCATCCCCATGGACGAACCGGTGATCCTCATCTTGAAAACGCTGCTTGAGTCCGGCTGGTAGCAGAGATACTGGCTCGCATCGTTGCCGATCTCCACGTCCGCCGCGTCGCTCACTCTGGCGCAGAGATCCTGCCAGTCCTTGTACGGCCACCAGCTGCGGGTCTCGTCCACATCGTAATCCGGCATCACCTTGAGCGTATCGACTATCGCCCTTGCGACTTCCTCCGACTCCATCTGATCCTCCGGATCCTCCTCGTTGTATATGCCGGGCACCGTCAAAAGCTGTTCGACGCTGCAATCGTTGACGTTGACCTTGACGCCGCCGGTCGTGCCGAAAACGTTTATGATGCCGCGCAGTCTCGGGTTCTCGGGCGACTCATCCCGATCAGGATAAAGCAGCCCCCCGGTCAGCACCGCCGGAAAATCGCGGAATCCGCGCACCGAGGCAAGTTCCTGGACATCGGGTATGGAGCCGTTGCGCGGCCGACGGCGGTCTTCCTCGGCGGTATCGTCGTGCTCGTCCTCCTCCTCGTACCACGCGGCCTCCGCGCCGTCATCGTTGAGACCGTCCTCAAGCGGAGATGCGGAAACCGTGTCGTCTTCATCGCGCCAGTCGTTCCATGAAGCGATAAGAACGTTCATCAGATTCTTGCGCCCGCCCTCGTGATCGTCCATTTCAACTTCCAGTTCCTGCATCAGACCGCTCGACTGCAGTATCATCTGCCAGCGGAGCGCATAGTTCTGGTCTCCGCCGGAATAAAGTTCGTTCACGTTGATGCCGTTCTTCTCGCCGGAATTGGCGATGGAAATCTCCACCGTGACCGTGCCGGAATCCGGATCCTCCTCGTCAAGCAGTATCGGTCCAACCGTGCATTTGGACTCGAATTTGAGAGCGCGTTTCTCCCTGTACCAGCGGTCGTCCTCGAGCAGATCATCCTCATCCTCGCCTTCGCTCCACTCCTTAGCGTCCTCGTAGCCGAGCAGCACCACCTCCCCGAGAACCCGCCCGGCGTCCATGAGCCGGTTGACGCGGTTGCGCTCGCGCACGTAGACGTTGATGCCGGTCTGCAAATGAGCTTCGGTGGCGAAAGAAAGCACCATCACCGACAATACGGCGATGATCCAAAGCGCCATCAGAAGTGCACTCGCCCGTTTCACCTCAAAGCCCCTCCTCCGGCCGCCTCCTTTTCGCCGTCGGACGGAACCTTCGCCCCGTCCAAAGACTGCTCGTGGATCGGAATGCGCACGATGCGCACGACGGGAGCGGTGTCGGTGCGGTAGCTTCGGCCGTCCCGATCGGCCAGATAGAATGTCAGTTCCACCTTGTAGGGGACGCTGTTCGACTCCGAGAATTCATCCTCGAAACTGCGCCTGTCGTTTTCCGATGAGTTTCGCACGCTTCCCTCGGCCTCCTCCGCCTTTTTCAGAACCCGGCAGTTGAAACCGACCACTCCGTCGGCGATAAGAACCGGCTGGTAGAGTTCGTCGTTGTCGAACCCGTAGCCTTTGTCGGGGCTGTCGGCCTCGTCGTCCTTCGGCCGCAGCGCGGCGTCCCCGCACAACCGGGCATAGAGACCGGTCTTCTGCACCGGCTCGCGGTAGTCGCTGTCACCCTCCTCGAGAATCATCACCTGCACCCGGTGAACGGTATCGGCAACCGCGCTCTTGTTGCCGACGATGGCCGAACCGGTCTTCGACCATTCGATGACGTCGGATTCTTTCGGGCGTTCGCCGTCGCCGTTGTCGACCAGCGAAAACCCGTAGCCCTCGTCCTGCTTTCCGTCATGCGGATAATACATGCTGCGCAGGCCCGACATTATCTGGTTGAGCGCGTAATCCGTACGCTGCATCTTGTCCATGTAATCGGTCGAGACCTGCCAGCCGCGGGTCACCGCCCGGAAGGTCAGAATCGAAAGCGTCGTCAGCACCCCCACGAGCATCGTCGCCAGAAGCATTTCAATCATGGTGAAAGCCTTATTCACCGCTCTTCCTCCAGAACGTGACATAGCTTTCCTTCTCGCCGTTGCCGCGGAAGCGGTCGCCCCAGCGCACGGTCACCCTGACCGTATACAGGTTTCCGAGCCGTTTGATGTCCTCTTCGGAATCTTTGCGGTTCAACGCCTCCCGCTCCCAGGTGTAGCCGTGGAATTTTTCCCGCTGCGCGCCGGTCATCCGCACGTCGGTTATCTTCTCCCACAGTTCTTCGGCCTTGGTCTCCGGAACGTCAAGGTCGCTGTCGGGATCCTTCACGTCCGCAAGCGGATACGCCATTTCCCCGAGATCCATCACCTCCTGCGCGGTCTCCTGTCTCGATGACGCGAGCATCATCCGCTGCGCCTGCGACATCGACACCAAAATCGCCGCGAGCCCCGAGCCGAGGATGATCGCGGCGAGCAGCACCTCCAAAAGCGTGAAGCCGCGCCTCATTCATCCTCCTCGCGCCCGTCGCCGGAAACAACCTTCACCCCGCCGAAACGGTCAACCCTGATAAGCAGTCCGTCCCGCGGCTCAAGCCCGTCGGGATATATCCACACCTGATGAGGCTCGGTCCGACCGTTGGTCTCCCATACCACCGAGACCTCCTTCTGCACATCTGGATCCGACGGCGCGGCTCCGACCTCGGAAGTTTTTTCCGAACCGCCTCCGGATTCCTTTTTCTTTCCGCCGTCCCGGTTCTTCCTGAATTTTCCGATCAGATAATCGACATTGGAGAATACCGACACTCTGGGCTTCTTCTGTGCCGCATCTTCAAGTGAGGCAAGTTCATCGCCGACCTCGACCTTGAGACGCATTCCTTTTACGATCTCCGCGGAAATGGGGGCGAAAAGGACATCTTCGAGCGTCTCTCCGCCCGTCTCCTCTTTTCCCGCTTCCGGCGACGGCCGGGCTTCAGCTCTGTCCGTTTCCTCCATACCCTCTATCGGGTCTCCCGAAAGCGACTGTACCCGCCCGGCCGAATTCTCGCTGTTCAATATCTCCGCACCGTGAATTTCGACCTTCGCGACCGGCTCTTCGTCCTCGATGACGCACGAATAGGT
>JAFVZE010000122.1 GCA_017508315.1 Kiritimatiellia bacterium
CATTATAACACAGCACGAACGCTTCGGCACGCTCTTTACAGGAAATATATTGTCACAAATGTCACTTATCCGGAAAAGACTCGCCGATCCGGTAGGAAATTTTCGGCACCGAATCCGCCCCCGCCGGCAACCGGGTGCTGGAGAGCGCGGCAAGAACGCGCCGCGCCATCAATACGCCGCGTTCGACCGGACTGCTGAGGATGCAGGTGAGCGAACACATGGACACCGGCAGATCGCCTTCATTGGCGAGCGTCACCACGCGCACGTCCTCGGGCACGCGCACCCCGCACTGGGCCAACGCCAGCAATCCGCCGGCCGCGACGAAATCATCCGTGAAAAAGACAAGATCAGGCAGGCTGCGCGCGTCCGCAAAACGTTTCGCGACCGCGCGCCGCACCGCCTCTCGGATCCCTTCCTGACGGCATATCCCTTTGACCGGAGGCACCAACCATCCTTCAGCCTCGATCCCGGCGCGGCGGAAAGCCGGCAGCATATCGACGCTCGGACCGGCACAGAACGATATCTGCAGCACACGGCGGATCCGTGCACGGCGGCAATGGGCCAGAAAATCCTCTTTGGCCTGCCGCACATCCCATACATCCGGAACACCGACAAGGTTCGGAACCCGCCGGCAGGCCATGCCGCCGTAAGCGAGAAAAGGGATGCCGAAACGGGAAAACCAGTTCAAGACACGTGCATGGTGGCACATGACAACGGCGAAATCGATCTTGAAATCAAGGATCGACGAAGATGCCGACAGATCCGGAGCTCCATATTTCGTCAGCCGGATGTCGAAGGGTATCGCCACGTAGCCGTTCCGCGCGAGAATCTGCCGGAAACTCGAAAACATAACCGACCGGTAATAAGAATGCCATTCGCAGTCATAGCATACGTAGAGAACCGTGCCTTTCCATCTCCGCTTTTCCGTGGCACGCAGGACCACTGACCCCAGACGGCGACGGGCCAGCACGACGCCTTCCTGCGAAAGACGGCGCAACGCATCGCGCGGAATGCGCAAACTGACCCCGAGCGTTTCCGACAGGTTTTTCCAGGTCGGCAGAACGTCTCCGGGCCGGTAATATCCCTCTTCGATCGCGCGCCGCAATCCGTCAACGAGCTGATCGGTCAAAGTAGTCCGGCTCTTGCGGTCAAGGGAAAACGGCAGTGTCTTTGCGAGATTTGGCATATCTGCTCTACACGGAACCGATTACCTGTCCACGGACACGAAGTCCGGAATGGACGCTGCGACGATTTCATCGGGTTCGATCACCGCAGACGCGAAGGAAAAGGCGGAAACGGCCGATACGGCGGCCGCGATCAGAAATCTCATCTTGACACTCCTCCTACGTCCGGCGGCACTCTGTCATTGCCGCCGGACTTCATTTTACCGTGCCGAAACGGCAGCATAGGCGCGCTCCGAGACAATCCTCATCCGTTCGTCCGCGGCTGAAAGAACCATCACGCGGTAGTTCTCGCCGCCGGGAGCGACCTTGACGACGGCATGCCCGGCAAAAGGCACAACCGAAG
>JAFVZE010000123.1 GCA_017508315.1 Kiritimatiellia bacterium
AGTTCTCGCAGGACCACCGCGACGCTCTCATGCGCGGCGATTTCCGTCCGCATCAGCCGCACGCCGGCTTTCCGGTCGTGGAGGCGGAAAACGCCAAGGAGCGGATAGTCGCCGTCTACGTCGCCGGCACCGCGGCGGCGAGCGGGGCGCTCGACAAGCCGGTATATCTCATCAACGCCACCGGCGCAAAATCGCTGGTCGTGGAACTTCCCGCCGAGGCCGATGTCGTGTATTTCGACACCGTCGGCGCGAAGACAGGTTCGGCAAAGGTCGGCGCCGGGCTGCAGAGACTTGACATTCCCGCCTCCGGTTACGCGCTCATCACGAAATAAAAAGCCATGTCAGGGAATATAGTTCTTGCCGGCAGCATGCTCGTCGACAACGTGAAGATGATTTCACGCTGGCCCGACAAGGGAATGCTGGTGCAGATTTCTTCCGTCAAGCGCGCCGTCGGCGGAGCGGTGTGCAATTCGGGCATCGACCTGAAAGTTCTGGATCCGTCGGTCACGGTCAAGGCGCTCGGAAAGCTCGGCGATGACGACGCCGGCGATTTCGTCGTCTCCACGCTGGAGAGCAGAGGTCTCGACTGCTCTCTCGTTTCGAGGGTTGCGGGAGTTCCCACCTCGTTCACCGACGTCATGACGGTGGAGACGACCGGCGAGCGCACGTTTTTCAATATCCACGGCGCCGATTCGACGCTCGTTCCCGACGATGTCGACGTTGCGAAGCTTGACTGCGGCATTTTCCATTTCGGTTACCTTCTGCTTCTGGACGGCATGGACGCTCCCGACGAGGAATACGGCACCAGGGCCGCGCGCCTGCTCGCCAAAGTCCGCGCCGCCGGAATCAGAACTTCGATCGACATAGTTTCCGAACAGTCGGAGCGTTTCGCGCGCATCGTCAGACCCGCGCTCAGGCATTGCGACTACGTCGTCATCAACGAGGTCGAGGGCTCGATGGCGACCGGCGTCCCCGCCGATGATATGCGCGGCATCTGCGAAGGGCTTTTTGAACTCGGAGTCGGCGAACGGGTGGTGGTGCACCGGCCGGAATGCGGAGTTTCGATGGATCGTGACGGAACTTTCGTCGAAGTGCCGTCGCTGGAACTCCCCTCCGGCTGGATCAAGGGGTCGGTCGGCGCGGGTGATGCGTTCTGCGCCGGAATCCTCTATTCGCTTCTGAAGGGGACGGACCCCGAATATGCGTTGCGCCTCGCTTCGTGTACGGCGGCGATGAATCTCGCGTCTCCCGATTCCACCGGCGGCGCGAAGAGTCTCGCCGAAACCATGGAACTTGAAAACCGTTTCGGACGCCGCGGAAAATGAACGCCGAACGACAGAGCGATGAACTCAACCGGCGCAACAGCGCTTTCGACAACAGCCTGAGACCCGTCGATTTCGACGGGTTCGTCGGGCAGCGCAAGGTGCGCGAGCGGCTGATGCTCGCCGTTGAAGCGGCGAAGGCCCGGGGCGAACCGCTCGATCACGTCCTTTTCTCGGGTCCGCCCGGGCTCGGCAAGACCACGCTCTCGTATATTCTCGGCGAAGCGATGGGGGTGCGGGTGAAGACGACTTCCGGTCCGGTCCTCACCAAACCCGGCGATCTCGCGGGGCTCTTGACTTCGCTGGAGCCGGGCGACATCGTTTTCATCGACGAAATCCACCGCATGGCCAAAACCGTCGAAGAGTACCTTTATTCGGCGATGGAGGATTTCGCCATCGACATCATGCTCGATCAGGGGCCGAACGCCAGAAGCGTGCGGCTCGATCTGCCGCGCTTCACGCTTGTCGGGGCGACGACGCGCATCGGGCTTATCGCAGCTCCCCTCCGGGCCCGCTTCGGACTCGTCAACCGGCTCGACTGCTACGAGCCGCATGAACTTGCCGAAATCGTCAGGCGCTCGGCGGCGAAGCTGAACGTCGACATCGACGATGACGGCGCGCTCGAAATCGCCCGCCGTTCGCGCGGCACTCCGCGCATCGCCAACAATCTTCTGCGGCGCGTTCGCGACTACGCGCAGGTGAGGAGCGGAAATTTCATAACCGGAGATGTGGCCAAAACGTCGCTGGGACTGCTGGAGATCGATCCCAACGGGCTCGACGAGATGGATGTCCGCATCCTTGAGACCGTCTGCGTCAAATTCGGCGGCGGACCGGTGGGGCTTTCGACCATCGCCGTTTCCGTCGGCGAAGAGCCGGACACCATCGAAGAGGCGTACGAGCCGTTCCTCATAATGGAAGGTTATCTTGAAAGAACGCCTAAAGGACGGGTGGCGACAGCGCTCGCCTTCGAGCGTCTCGGATTGGAGAAATGAAAATGATCATGATGCGGATGCCGCTGTTTGTTCTGATCTCGACGTTTCTGTCATCGACCGTCGTCGCGCTTGATATGGGCGGGCAGTGGCGTGTCGCCGGGGAAGGTATAAGCGGCACCGCCAAACTCCCCGGAACGCTCGCCGATTCCGCGCTTGGCAGAGAGCAGAGCTACGGGACATGGAACGCGATTTCCAACAAGCAGGAGCGCTATGCTCTGCGCCTGCGGCACCAGTACATCGGCGAGGCCGTCTGGTCGCGGCGCGTCACGGTGCCCGCTTCGCTCGCTTCGAAGCCGCTGGAGCTTTTTCTGGAGCGCGTCATGTGGAAGTCGACGCTCAGGGTTGACGGCCGCACGATCGGTTCG
>JAFVZE010000013.1 GCA_017508315.1 Kiritimatiellia bacterium
GGTAATGACCGTACCGTACACCGGTCCCTCGAAGGCGAGAAGCTTTGCGCTGCCGCCGCCGGAGAAAGCCACATCGACTCTTGAATCTCCGGCCGGGAAATCAAACGAATAAAAGCCTTCTGCATCCGGCGAAACCGGAACTCCGCCGAGCGTCACCGAGAGAACACCCTCGCCGTCCAGTTCCGTCGTGAGCTTCGCGCGCCCTGCACCCCTGCCGCGCCAGAGGAGCGAGACCAAGTTTTCCTCGGCCGAAAGAACAACTCCGTCCACGGCGTTCGTTACCCCGGGTGTCGCGGAAGCGACCGAAAACTTCCGGTCCGCGCAAATTTTGTCCGCATAATCGCCGCGCCAGTCGTATTCATGCGCACCGACATCGATCCTGCCGTTGTATACGCGCTGCGAAGCGCTCAAATCAGTCCCCAATCCCATGTGTTTGAACGCCCAGTGGCTCTTCGGCAGTTTTTCTTCATACAGCGTATTGTCGCCGTAATCAATCGCTACACTTCCGCTCTGAGGGACACCGTTTTCATCCAGTGCAAGTTCATCAGCAGTAACGCTTTTGGATTTCCCGTCAACCGTCGAAGTGTCGTTTTCTATTCCTGAATAAAACGTATTTACGTACTTGCAGTACCTTCCGACGCTATAACACACAAGCGAATTGTACAATTTCATAAAATGACCGCTACTCGACGATTGCGGACTTATCTTGAACGTGCAGTTATAAAATGGCGTATCGTGATCCGGGGAATATACGCTGCCGGAAAAGATGCAGTTCCAGCAGTTTCTAACATCATATCCGTCAACCCCGTAAGCGTTGTTGTCAATCATCTTGTTGTCGACAAATCTGCACCTCACATAATTACCGTAACCGGCTCCGCCGCCTCGAAAGGCAACATTGTTCGAGATTATACAATCAATCGCATAGCCGGAGCTACCGTTGATTCCGCCGCCTAAATTATGATAATCATTACCGGTAATTTCACCGGTAAAAGTGCGCCCTTCACAAACCGTGAACCCTTTTATTACTGCATTGCCGCCTCCAAGCGACACACCGCGAACCGATTCCGGTCCGCATCCTTTGGTTCCTTTTTCGTCAATCTTACCGACAATGAAAGTCTTGTCGGCCCCTTCGCCTTCCAGCAGCACTCCGTCCGGAACCCGTACCCTGTACCTGGCGGTGACTTTTCCTTCAGCATCGACGGTTTCATACTTTCCGCTGTCATAGCGACCCGCCGCCGCGTGAACGATATCTCCGGAGACAAGAGCCGCAATCTCCATCGCCGCCTGCAAAGTCTTTTTCGCACGATACGGAGTACGACCGTCGGCGCTGTCGTCCAACGCCTCGGCATCGACATACCATGTGTTGTATTCAGGATACACGGCTTCAATAATCAAATGCCCGTCACCGGGCGCAACAGTAGCCGTATAGACTTTATCGGCGGTTTCGCCGGTGAACGAAAACAGCTCGCCGTTTATCAGTATTCCGGAACAAAACAGTTTGGCGTTAAAATCGCGGCCGACGGTAACGCGAAGCTCCTCATCTCCTGCAATCAACTCCTTTTCGCCGCCCGTCAACCCATTGACAATCAATCCGCCGCCGCCGTCGGTGACGAAAACAAGCGTCGAGTTGGCAAA
>JAFVZE010000124.1 GCA_017508315.1 Kiritimatiellia bacterium
CGTCAAGCGAACAGACATATTCAGAACCTTTAAAGTTTCCGCTTCCGACATTCCGCCATTGAATATTTTGCAAATTTGGCTGACAATAACAACCTACCGATTCTCGAACTCCATATTTATGCCGCCTTATACACGGATTATTCGGCGCAAGAACTTTTGGCAGAAATTCCACCCGCACAATCGTGAGCCTGTCTTCCGCAGCCAACATTTCCCCGGTTTCGTTTTCCGTAAAGATTCCTGTTACGACAATGTCATCTTCGCTGCTGCTTTCAGTTTGCCCGGTGCAAGCAATTTCAAAACTCACTTCTTCGCTCGGCGCAAGTTCTTTTGTATATGGAAAACTCCCGCCGCTCTTTGCAAGCCGGTTGCCGTCGGCAAGCGTAAACTCCACTATGCCGCCTTTCGGTCCACCGCTTGCACTGCACGTCAATACCGATCCCGTTGACCGAAGCGACACCGTAATCCCGGGCGCGGTTTCATAAGTTTCCTCGTAGATTATCGCTTGTTTTGAAAACGACACACTGACGGACGCCGGCTCTGTTTCATCATCATTTCCCTCATTCGGCTTGCATCCGCATTCCACGCCGCTGAAGTCAAGACGGTAGCCCTCATAACTGAAAGTAAAGCCGCCTGTGTCACATCCACCTCCACAAGTGCAGTCCGTCGCACAAGATGGAACATATGGTCCGTCCGGCTTCTCCGTTTCGCAACAGGTATTCGTATTCCAAGTGTACATTCCCACAAGCGGCGGAATAAGCCTTACCTGCCGCGATGCGGATCGCATATTATCGACAATTTCATACGACACGGGCCATACGATCGTCATTGAACGTTCGTCATCCTGATCGACGTTGATATCTTCACACGATTTCGCCGTGCAGATTATCGGTTGCGCGGAAGTGACGCGGTAGGTCTTGCCGATCAAGAGATTGGCGCAGTATTTCACTCCTACCTTGGCGATAAAGCGCGGATCGGGGAGATTGGAGGGTCTTGTCCCCAAGGGACGTTAGGGCGTCAGCCTGCGGAAATTCAGCGCCGCGCCAGCTCACTTTGCCTCAATTCCAATTCGACGGCGGAAACAATATCGAAAAGTTCCGGGCGATGGAAGCAGTCCATCGTGTCGGGATAGCCGAATGAAGTCGTCTTCCAGTTGTCCACGAGCAGATTTTCCGCATTGCGAACCAGCCCCTCGGTCTTCGTCAGCGCTTTCGGTACATATCGCCCGCTGCGGTTCTCAAGGGAGATATAAGTCATGCTGCACGGTCCGCAACCGCTGTATTCGACGCGGATGTCGCTCGGCACACCATTGAGGCGGAAAGGAACGATATGTTCGAAGTTCGCCCAGTCGCGCATCTCCGCCTTCCAGCCTCCGCAGGCGATGCGCCGCCACTTACCGTCGACCTTGACAAGAATCTTCCAGCGCGGCACCATGTGATATTCCGGCATCGACAGCGCGACTTCAAGCCACCATTCGTCATCCGCCGCCGTCTCATTGAGGGCGAGCAGCCTATCGCACACTTTTACGCCGTTCTCGGCCGGAGAGGCAAATTCAGCCGGAGAACACCCTTTGCGCCAAAGCGCCTGCTGCACTCGCCGTCTCGCGGCGATTTCGACAAGTTCCGAGCGGACGGCGGCAAGCTCCCGGCGCGCCTGCATCACCCTGCCGCGTTCACGGCGCGGTGATGAAAGCGCCGGACAGATAAGGCGTAACCGCTCTTTCGCGACCGCCATACGCATCTGGCAGACGTAATCATCGGCCAGAGCCTCCGGCGAAAGCGCGCGCGGCGCAATCTCTTCCCCCGGCGCGTATGCGCTGCGGCGGAATGCCGCTATCGCCGCTTCGCAGGCGAGCACCCAATCCTGCCGCGGCCGACGGTTCAGCGTTGCCGCAATC
>JAFVZE010000125.1 GCA_017508315.1 Kiritimatiellia bacterium
CCATGGGCGAAGCCGCTGCCGGGGCGTCGGCTCAAGGTGTCGGTCATAACCGGCAACGGCAACCAGATCGAAGTCGGTCGTCTCGCAGAACGTTTTGACATTGATTTTCGGACAATCGGTGTTTCGCTCGCCGCCGGCTATTCGAAGAAGCGAGCGCTCGGCAATCCCATATTTTCCGACGGCGACAACTTCTCGCTCATCAATACCGCCGACCTCGAGCGCGGCATTATGACGGTACTTAAGTACGACAGCGACGTCATTCTCGTCGGCGGCGTGCCGTTCGAAGTGCTGACGAAGGATCTGCGCGAGCAGCTCATCGCCCGTGTCAAGGGCGGCACCGCGCTCGTCTGGATCGGTCTTGACCACGATGTTCCGGAACTCGGATTCAAACTCAAGAAGGCCAAGCTTTCACGCGGCACACCTGTCGCGAAGAGCGCCGATTTCGAATCGGTCGCGTTCCCGCTCCTGGGCGGCGAAGACGTATATGCGCTTGAGGCTTCGGAAGATGCGATCGTGCATGCGGAGTGCGGCGATCGTCCGTATATCGTTGAATCGAAACTCGGTAAAGGCCGGATGTTCTTCCTTGCCTACCGTGCGCTGACGAACCGCCCGTGGCCGGCGCCAGGCCTTACCCCGGCAGATCTGCGTGATTTTTACGAAACGAAGGAAGCTCCGGTAGAAGAGTATTATTCGCTTATCGCTAAGACGTTGCTTGCGGCCGCAGGTCGCACGTTGCCGGTTTCTTTCGACAAGGCGGAGGTGTCGGCATCGCGCGCCGTTTTTGATGTCAAATCCCGATTCCCCGGAAAGACGTGCTGGGATTGGAGCGTTACCGATTCCTTCAACCGTGAAATTGCCGCCGGGCGGAGCGAGAAGGAACTTGCCGCAGGCGCTCAGACGGTTGTCGTCGATTCTCTTGCCGTGCCGCCGGTGCAGGGTCCGCTTCTTTTCAGACTCTCCGTACGTACTCGCCAGGGCGGGGTCCTCAACTGGGGTTCGTGGGCGTTTGTCCACGAGCCGAAAGCGAGTATCGCCTCGTTTAAGACCGATAAACGCTGGCTTAGGGAAGGTGAGAGCGTCGCTTTCACGGCCGAGATCGCCGGCGAAACCGATGGAACGAAACTTGAAGTTTCACTTGTGGATTCCTACGCCCGCACCATGGCCAAGACTCTCGCGGATTCCGGTTCGACCGTGAAGGGGTCGTTCCGCATCGAAAACGCGCTCCCGGCGCGGTCCTATACGATAGACGCGAGGTTGATCGGCGCCGACGGCAAGATGCTCGGACGCCGCCGCGTTGAACTGCGCGTCCGTCCTGATGAAAAGAAATACGCATGGACCGATTTCGAAGTCGGAACCTGGGCGAGCGCCAACAACCGCGAATATCTCTGGCCGGGGCTTGCCGACATTTATCGCCGCATCGGCATTTCGACGATCATCGCCAATCCGGTGCGTATGCAGAAGGACTTCACGATGCGCTACAATATCCATCCGACGTATCTTGCGGACGCCGGGTTGCACCGTACGCCGGAGCCGCACGCCTATACGAAGACGGGCGACAAGATGAAGCTGGCGCGTCCGACGTGCCTTTCGTCGCCGGAGTTCTTCGCCAAGCGCACGAAAGCGCTGGACGGCATGCTCAAGGAACTGCCGCGTTACGGTATGCGCTTTATCTGGTTCGGCGACGAGCAGTCGATCACCGGCTACGGCGGCAATCCGGTGGACTTCTGCTTCTCGGAACACTGTCTTAAGGAGATGCGTAAGTTCGCAAAGATGCGCTACGGAACGCTGGAGAAGCTCAATGACGCCTGGGAGACGGATTTTGCGGCCTGGGACGAAGTCGTGCCGTTTACGCGCCAGGAAGTATGGGCGGCGGGCGGAAAGCACGTCGCAGGCTGGGCCGATCATCTCGAGTTTATGGACTCGAGGCTTACGAATTCGGTGGCGTTTTCCGTAAATCGCATCAGGGAGGTCGATCCGGCCGTGCGTTTTGCGCTTTCGGGAACGCAGAGACCCTCGGCATACGGCGGCACGGACTGGTGGAAACAGCTCAACGTGATGGATGCCGCGCTCAGCTACGGCGGCGGCGGACAGTTCGACATCCACCGCTCGTTCTGCCCCGGCGGAGGTTTCATGCCCTGGAACTGGGGGTATTCGCGGCGCGGCGCGTTGGCGGTGGCGGATGTCTGGCGCACGGCGTTCTACGGTATGCGCGGGCTGATGGGATTCCAGTCGACTTCGCAGATCAACCAGGACTGGACGTTCTCGCGCGGTCTTCGCGACACGCTGCCGCATGTGCGTCGTCTTGTGGAAGGTACGGGAATGCACTTCGTCAACAATCTTGTCGCCAAGCACGAAGTGGCGATACTCTATTCGCAGGCTTCGCTGCGCGCGGCGTTCATCGAGAACCGCCGCGAAGAACACGATCTGCTGGAGGAGAAGGTGCGGCTTCTGCTGCGCAATCTCGGCTATGCCTACGACTACGTTTCCTACGACGAACTTTCGGAGGGCGCGGTCTCGAAGCGCGGCTATCGTGTGCTTCTTCTCGCCGATGCCGTTGCGATGTCCGATGCCGAAGTTGCGGCCGTGCGCGCGTTCGCGCGGGCCGGCGGCACGGTGATCGCGGAAGGGATGCCGGCGCTCCGAGCGGCGAACTGCCGTGTCCGCGCCGCAGCGCCGCTCGCCGATCTCTTCGCGGACGGCTCCCGGCACACGCTGTTCCCGGAGATCGATGTGCGCTACAATAAGGCGATAGAATATCCTGAAAAGGCGGCAAACGCGCCGGTCGTGAAGATGGAGCGCGAGCGCTACGAAAATGCGTTGATGCGCGCGGGCGCTTCAACGACGCGAGTCGGGATTGTAAACGAAGAGACCGGCAAGAATGTGGTGAATGCGGAGGTGTTCTGCAAATCCGATCGTGCCGGAAATCCGCTGTGGGGAATTCTTGCGCCTAAAGTTGATCGCGTCTTTGACGTGCGGTTCAAATTCCCGAA
>JAFVZE010000126.1 GCA_017508315.1 Kiritimatiellia bacterium
AGCCCGACTTTGCGCCCGAGCGCCGAAAGATCCGGCATCCTGAATTTCCTGCGCCCTTTCACGCCGCCGAATTCCGCCTCCACAAAATAATCCCCCGCCGGCAGTTCCGGCAGTTCGAGCCGTCCCTTCGCCATCGCCGCGGCCGCTCTCGCCGCGCTTTTCGACAGAACCTGCGAGCCGTCAGCGGACATGAGCCTGAACTCTCCGTTTATTCCTTCCGCGGCAGCCGACGCCGACGCGCCGGAAAGCGCTGCCGTGACCTCGATGAACTTCTCCCGCGAACGGCAATCGCATTTGACTTCGATGTCCTGTCTGACGTAGAAGAACTTCTCCCATTCCAGCACGCTTCTGCCGTCAGGCAGCTGCGCTTTCACGAAAAGGCGCTGGTTGCCGGGCTTGGCGGCAAACTTCCAGGGTTGCGAAGGAAACGCCGCCGAGGCAGTAATCTTCTCGCCGTTTTCGCTTTCGATGAAGGCGGAAAATTTCGCCGCCCCGCTTACCGAGAGATCGACCTCGCCGTCCGTCAGCGAACCGGTCCCGGCAACGGAAAACGGCGAAGAAACTTCCGTGAAAGTCCCGTAGCTCGAAGGCGAAACGTATCCGCCGCCGCCCGGCCGCGCCCAGCCGACACATTCGATTTCGCCGGCGTCGGAATAGGAACTCAGGCCGACATTCCCTTTTGCCGGCATCCCCCCGATATCCTCAAGCGGCACCGAAAATTCCGCCGTCCAGCCGTCGGCCGAAGTTGACGCGCGGCATTCGGCGCGGGAATTCCAGACGCGCGAACCGGCGCGCTCGTCGAAAAGCGCGCCGTTGGCGTTGACGATGAAATGATATCCTATGCCTTTTGCGTCTTCAAGCGCGATTTCAAAACAGTCATCCTCCCACAAATTTCCGTCTCTCGCTTTGACGGCCGCCCGTCCCGCACGGCGGCCGGACTCGAGCGCGAGGTAAAGCCGCCCGCCGCCCTGTTTCAGACGCATCGTTCCGGTCAGGGCGGTGTCGCGGACTTTCGAGAACGGCGCGACGCTCGCGATCGGCACACGGGACGCGTCCGCCCATTCTTCCCCGCCGATCTTCCCGTCCGACGTCACCGCCGCGCGCAAAGGCGGAATGCCGACAACGGGCTTGACGTTATCCGCGCCGAAAGCCGACGGCACCACTTTCACGTACGCCGCGCGGATTTCATCGGCCGAGAGCGCGCGGGTGTAGATTTTCAGGTCATCGATCGCCGTGCGCTCGTCCTTTTCCGCGCCGGACCTGACGGGATTCGCGTTGATCGCGATTTCTCCGCCCTCCGCCGCCGCCGGGAAAACGACCGGCTGCGGAAAATCGTTCTGCGGAATCGCCGGAGCGCCGCGCGAAGTGCGGTAGGCTTTCGGCATCATGCCGTCGACGTAAAGCTTCATGCCGCCGGAATTCCACGTCACGTCGATCTTGTGCCAGCGGCCAGCCGCCCAGTCTTCATCCGCCATGCGCGCGCTGGCGGTAAAGCGCCGCGCCTTGCCGTCGGGACCCGGCGTTTCGATGTAGAACATCAGATATTCGCCCCAGACGTATTTGTAGACGTGCAGAGAAAAACCCTTCTGTCTGGCGGTGAAAAACCACTGAAAGACCTTGGCGCTCGGCTTCCATCCGAGCGACGACACCCAGAAAGAAACCGTTCCCTGGCGCGGATCGAAATTGTCCTTGAGCTGATAGGCGCAGCTTTCGCTTTTGGAATACGCGAGAGAATTGACGTTTCCGTGCGCTCCCGGCCACATCCGAAGCTGCAGGCTCTCTTCGCCGAACTTCCGCGACGACGCCTCGCCGCGGGCGAAGTTCGCCTTTACCGAATAGGCATCGAAATTGGCGTTAAACGAAAGCGACGAATCGACCGGCGCCGCCGCACAACAGGCGGCGGCAAAAACTGAAGCAGCCATTAAAGCAAATATAATCAATAGCTTCATCTTATTCCTTTCATCTTGTTCATTATCCGTCCAACTCGCTCATCCTCAAGATTAATGTCGTTTTCTGCAAAATTGATTTGAGCCGCCAGCGACAATCCTCCCGAATAGTCAAGCCCCTCTGATATGAATCCATATCGTGCCGATACAATACGCCCCACATTATTGGTCACTGTCCTAAAACGAATAATGTAATATTTCTTCTGATCATACCCACTCTGCTTAAGAGCACCACGGCGGCGCTCTACCAGTCGTCCTATTTCAAGACATTTGCTATATGCCGCATTTGTATTTGCAATATAGCAATACCGGAACTTGCTCCAATCTTCAACTTCCGCAGCATAAAATCCATCAACGCAATTAGTAAACTCCATACGCATTCCAGTATAAGCAACATAGTTTGTCGCATCCTCGCGACAGAAGTTAATATTAATGTCATTTACACAACCTTTTCCATAGGGTGCACACCAGTCTGCAGCGAGTATATCGAATGGTATTGGCCTATCGGTTACAGGCGGTTTCTTCATATCCACTGAAACTAGTTTTTTCTTTTGAGGTGCAAGTATGCGCTTTAGCGTTATTTTACTGACAATAGGATCTTTTGCCCACATACGAGAAGTTATAACATCTCTCCAAGGTAGATTCTGATACTTCACATGAGATGTGGTATAATAGTAACAATCCTTTTCAATTCGCACAACAACTTCACCTCGTGTAAACCCAGCGCACTCAACATACCCATTCTTGTCGGTCAACTTCTCCACAATGTAAAACTTTTCAAACGTTTTAAAGAATTTAAAATACACTCTGGCATCTGGAACAACATTACCAGAATCATCTACAACACTGATACCGATGAGTGTCTCAGCCCCGTCCCTATCAGGACGATATTCAATCAAAGGAATTGCACCCACGATAATGCCAATACCTATAATCCCATACGCCTTCATCTTAAACCTCCTGCTTCTATCAGTTTGTCAAAAACCTTATGTGTGAAATAATACGGAACATCCTTGATGTCAGAATGGAGCCAATCATCATGGAAATCCGACCCATCTCTTATCCACCCATTAGGCCGATACTGCATGCCCTTAGAATTTAAATCAAAGGAAATCGCTCCTCCATTCGAGACCCTCACGCTCCCGAGCGCCCTTGATAATGCAGGAATGCCTTGTGTCAGATGTGCATTGATTTCAGCTTCTGAAAAAACGGAATTAGTGATTGATACCGGAAATTGTTTGAATACCGTATTTGTGGCGAACACATTTAGATCGGTAACGGCTTTCGCCTCCTCTGCCGTCCATGCATTAATACCAAGGATATTTTCACGAAATCCCCAACCCGACCATTTCGTCGTCCCGAGAAATCCCAAGAGCCACTTACGCCCTTTCCACAATTCCTGCTTCTGCCACGAAAAGCGAGCTCCTAACCCGCTTGAAGACCAGACTCCGTCCGACCAACCGGGGTTTCCATTTCCCGGATATAAATCCAACACTTCGTCACCACTCGAATACATATTGAACAGTTTTGGCACCACAAGCGGATATCTGTTTTTCCAAGTGAGTTTAGCCCTGTCTGTTCCGGCTCCCAATGCATGATACAATGCCGTCCAACAACGGCTCGGATACTCAGCCCACGCATCATGAACAAGAGGATTCGGCAAAGCGGAACTGAACTGTGAAGGATCAATGGACTCCGAAGGAATCGCGGAATTGAGAAAAATGACCTTATCGACCTCCATACCAAAATACTGAATGGCGTTGGCGGCAAGCATTGTACCGAGACTGTGCGCAATAACAACCTTTCGCCCTGAAAACCCGTTAACGGTTGACGCCAGCACGCAAGCGACATCAAATGAATTTGATGCGTTCAAATGATAATCTGAATCGCCCGCGATTTGCGAACACCAACTGACCCCGTGAAAGCGCATTTTAGCACCCGAAAGATGAAGCCGCTTGAATATCTTATCGCACCAGACGCGCGATTCGTCTTCACTGACATTTGCGCCATGCACAAAAAACACATGAGGCAGATCATCGCTCCAGTCCGCGTTTGAAGGAGGAACAGATGACGTTGCATCTTTTTCGGATTTTCCATTCACATGACGCAAGTTGATCCAATGATACATATCTTTTACACAGCTTGAATAACATCCCATTGGAAATCTGTAGAGGACATCATTTCCTGCGGCAGCCTCAAACTGCAAAATACCTGCATTTGCCCCTGGACGCACTTCACACGCCAGCACTACATCATTACCGGCCTTGACGCGAGAAATAACGCTCTCCGGGATGTCAATGCCTTGCGGAGTAATCTGCACAAGCGGAGCGGAATCTATCGCCCGATCAAAAGATTCACCAGATAGCACCTCGTCCGAACGGTAAAGCGCCCATACATCATTTCGGCTTATCGTCGTATAGGCAACATTCAAAGCACCATTGCCGCGCAACCTAAACGCGACACCCTTACCGTGCCAAGCGTCTGCAAGCTGCTTGAAATCTAAAAGCATCGGAAAGAAATCTTCCCGATCTTCTACACCATTGATTTTCCCATCAGAAACATCACCCTCATTACACCAAAAGCGAAGAACACCCGTATCTGCGGCATTTAACGACACCGCAGCAAAAAGTTGCGCGAATATCAGTTTATATTTCGCACATCTCATATTTCACACATCTCCGCCCCCTTTACATTCAGCGGACGATAAGAACCGTGCCGTACTTGCCCGGCGTCATGTACACCTTGCCGTTTTCGGCGGTGAACTTCGCGCCGAGCGTCCGGTCGGCGGGGTTCTTGACGAGCCGCCACGAACCGACATCGGGGGCGGCGCCTTCGTATCTGGCGACGGCGACGGTGCGGTAAGGCGGCTGCAGAGCACCGCCCGCGAGAGCGATTTTCACGCGCCCGGGACCGGCAAAGGAAACGTTGCTCAAAAGCGGCAACCCTTCCTCCGCCGCGCTTCCGTCCTCCTTGAGACTTATCGCCACGCCGCCGGAAACGGTGCCGTTCTCAAGCGTGCCGCCGCCGGTGACGAAAAGATCTTCGGCCGTCGAGCCGTCCAGATCGAGTGTTGCCCCTTCCATGATCTTAACCGCACCGAGCGCCGCCCATTTAGACCCGTCCAGGAGCACTCTGCCCGCGCCGCCGATCACCATGCCGCCGTCGCCGGAAACGGGAAGCCCCATCGTCCAGATTTTGCCGGCGGGCGGCTCCAGCACGAGACCTGAGCCTTCAACCTTGACATAAGTTCCACCCTTGGCGGCAACTGAAGCAAAATCGAAATTGTCAGCGCCCGGCGTCCACTTTGAATCATTGAAAAGAAGATTTATCTTCAATGTCTCCATATTGTCATAATGTGCAACTATCGAATTGCAGATGAACTCGGAGCCGTTGCGGAAATTGAAGTTGAAAGCGGTCGTTCCGTATGCAATGATTCCGACCGGATCAAGCGCGGTATTCTTGGCGAACTTAGAAGAATCGAAATTCAGCGTGACCGTGTTGTTGAGCGACACGCTCTTGGCCAGCAGCTGCGAAGAGTTCCTGAACGAATAAACGATATCGGGCTGGCTTCCGTAACCGGCGTTCAACTGATAGGTGGCCACCAGCTTCGACGCATCCGCATCGATTCTGACTTTCGCGCCTGCGGCGGCATTTTTGTTTACATGGATCGTGTCGGCGGAAAATTCCGAATTGTTGGTAAGAGCCAGCGTAATGCAGTCGACATTGGAATTGGCGTGGTTGTTGTACCATCCCAAATACGCACGGGTTCCGTCGCCCTTATTGATGAGTTTGGCGTTATCCAAAACGAGCGAAGGCTGCACCGTAACCGACTTTGTCGGCACCGAAAGCATTAGCGAACCGTGGATATCGAACTCGGCTGGCTCTTCGCCGGTCCCCTTCAACTTCAACTCGCCGTCCACGACACTGAGCGCCGGATACACGAAGTTCGCAGGCACGTTGCCGAAATCGTCAAACACATATTCTGAGGTATATGCAGGGTCATATCCGAAAACGTCGTGTCCGCGTCTTGCCGGGAAGTCCACCGTGCCTTGCGCTTCAATGATCATCGGTGCCGAACCGCGCTTTATGAACGCCGCGTTCGCGGGAGAGGGAACCGGCATCGTCAGCGGCACGTCGCATTTTACGACTACGGCATCGTTGCCGTACCAATACTGTCCGGCATACAGCATGTTCGTGGGAGCGGCCTCGAACTGCATAGGCTTTGAAAGTCGCAGCCCTTCCGCCGGTGCGGTGATCTCCAGCGTGCCGTTGGAAAGAACCATCGCTCCCGCCGACGCGGGATCGCAGGAAACGAGCGCGTTCAAGTCTCCGAGCGAGAGCATGCCGCCGGCAAGCAGCATCCCGCCGAGGAATCTGCTTTCGCCGGAAGTGAGCGCGACCTTGCCGGTCCCTTCCTTCACGAGTCTGCCGCAACCGTAAACGCCGCTCATCGTAAGCTCCGCTCCCGTTCCGGCAAAAGCCGTCAGCGTCTCGCCGTAAGCGAACGAAACATTTTCCGCAGCATTGGAAACTCCGGCATCAAGGCGTATCTCCAAGTCGCGGCGTTTGCGGACTTTAGCCGTTATACTACGGCTTCCCGCCGCGCCGGTCAGCGAAAATTCCGCCACATCGCCGTCGGCCAACCCTTCGGCTACCGCCAAGGCAAGACGCTTTTCGGATTCCTCGCTCATCTC
>JAFVZE010000127.1 GCA_017508315.1 Kiritimatiellia bacterium
AAGCATCTCTACATCTGGGACTACACCGTCAACTTCCGCCACTATCCGCACATATTCCCGAACATCCGCGCCTTGCAGGGTAATCTCAAGCTTTTCCGCGACAATTCGACGATCGGGATTCTCGCGCAGGGGGATTATACCGGTTATCACGCAAGCTTCGGAGAACTCAAAGCGTGGCTGATGACGAAGTGGATGTGGAATCCCGATCTGCCGCTCGAGCCGCTTTTGGATCAGTTCTTTACCGGCTACTACGGTAAGGCGGCGCCACTGGCGCGCAAGGCGTTCGATCTCGTTTTCGACGAGTGCGTTGCGGCATCATCGGACACCAACACTCCGCCGCTTATCATGTATGCCGCCATAGAGCGCGTTCCGCCTTCCGAGGCGACGATGGCTAAGGTTGAAGAATTATGGCGTGCGGCCGAATCGGTCGCCGAGGACGACGATCCCGTCGTCCGCTACAACGTCCGCATGAGCGCGCTCGGCGCGTACTACACGGTTGCGATGCGCTTTGCGTACGTCGACTACCGCAAAGGCCGTCCGCTTATGTATCTGACGCGGGACATGGAGGCGCACGCCAAGATCCTGAGGGCGCGCGAGGCGGCTCGCCGCACGCGGGAACGGATGGCCGAATCGCGCGCCAAAGGTCGCAAGGTCGTTTTGGTCGAGCATTGGGACGACGAATGGAACGGAGTGTTGCGCAGGATGGCCAACGCCCCCGATCCGCAGACCGACACGCTGCGCCTTGACGCTTCCCGGCTGCGCATCCAGATGACCAACGAATGTGCGTTGGTTGAAGTTGACGGTGCGCTTGGCGGCAAGGCGCTCAAGTTCAACAATAAAGGGTGGAATTGGTCGGCGACTTTCAATCTTGGAGGAGTTCTCTTCGACAGGGATGCATCCTACCGCATCCGTGTTCACGTCCGAGCCGATCTCACCGGCAAGGAGAAGAGCGGAGCGGTTTTCTCAAGCGGAGTCTATGACCGCGAGGCGAAGAAGAGCTGCGCTATGATGTCAAGAACTGCCGCGCAACTTGGCGACGGCTGGGCGTGGTATGATGTCGGGGTATTAAAACCGCAATCGAGTCAGTATCTGTGGATTGCCGCGGGACGCTTTGACAAGAAACGCTTTAAGCTCAATCCTTCTTTTATTGCGCTTTGGGTGGATCAGGTGGAAATCTCGAGAGTCGAGGAAAAATGAAAAAGCTGATTTTTATTCTGATGTTCGTATCTGCGATGGTTTTCGGCGCGGAGAGGGAAAATGCGTTCAAGGTGCGCGAGGTGCATCTCGATCTCGCCCGGCAGATGGAGAGCGTGGACTTTATCTGCGACTACATAGATCAGATGGCGGACGCCGGCTATACGAGAGTGCAGCTTTATTTCGAAGGTCGACTTAAAACGCCTACAACCCAGGCGCTCCCCGATGAAGAATGTTACAGCGCGGACGATATCCGCAGAATCACGGCGAAAGCGGCCGCGCGCGGAATAGAGGTCCTGCCGATGGTTGAGGCGCTTGGACACGCAGAGCATTTCTTCCGCGACGGCAAACTTAAACATCTCAGCGAAGAGCGCGAAGGCGTCGGCAGGTGGGGAAAATGCGCCCATCCGTCGACATTCTGCCCTTCGCTTGATGAAACGAAGGAGTTCTTACGGCGCTATATCACGGAGGTCGCGGCCATGTTTCCGGGGCCTTGCATCGGTACCGGGCTTGACGAATCGTGGAACATGGGATTTTGCAGGCTTTGTTCGGAGCGCCGCAAGAAGGAGGGTTACGGTGGGATTTTCGCCCGGCATGTCGAGTTCTTGAATGATGTCGTCAACAAGTGCGGCAAGACGATGGTCATGTACGATGACTTCTATGAGTTTTTCCCCGAGTATCTTAAGGAGTGTCCCACGAACGTCGTTTTCTGCCATTGGATCTACGACAGGTATGTCAGCCGCTGGGGACACCGCGGACATTTCGCGCAGAGAGTGCGCAGGGATCTCTTGAGGGAATATTCGCATCTCGGCATCCGGTCGGTTGCCGCAGGGTCGCTTTATTTCGATTACGACAACATCCGTTCGCTTACGGAGTACGCGGCGGCGGCCGGGAGCGGGGGGATGTGTCTTACGCAGTGGGAAATGACGGGGCGCGGACACGGGCAGTTCGTGCCGGCGATGGCGGCGTTCGGAAAGTATTGGAAGTCGCCGGATCGTTACATCGCCCGCGATTATGCGCGTGAAGGGCTTGAAGCGGTGTTTCCGAAGCTGACCGACGCGGAGAAAGACGCCATCGCTCCGACGATGCATATTCATCTCGACCTTCCGCCGTCGACGATTGCGGCAACGCTGAACCGTCGGCCGCGGCAGGATTGGGTGCTCGCCTGCGAAGCGGCGATAGCGGCATTCCGCCGCAGCGCATACGCGCCGGGGGAAGAGATTGCGCCGCGCGCGCTTTCGCCGGAGGCTCTGGCCGA
>JAFVZE010000128.1 GCA_017508315.1 Kiritimatiellia bacterium
AGAAAATAAAGGCCCATATCCAAACAGGAAAAGACGTTATCGGCAACCTCCACATTACGGCAGTTCACAAATGACAGCGAACGCGAATTCACAAAACGGCATCCGACCACCCGCGCATCCGTCGACGTCAACTGAATCCCGCCGTGAAACCACCGCTCCCTGCCGGTATTTTCCATCGCAAGCCCATCGAAACGGCAGTTGACAAACTCCGTCTTACCTCCCGAAACCGAAATCGGCCAGCAATTCGTCAACACGCCGTTTCCGATAAACTCCGCCCCTTGCGCACAAAGCTGACCGTTCTCGATGCGAAGGCTCCCCTTCCCCCTGAAAACTATCCTCGTCCCCTTCTCTATGCGGATATTGCGGCGGTTCAAAACAAGCGGCGAATCAATAAACCTCTCTCCCCGCCACATCTCAGCTTTTTTCCATCTGCACGGCTCCGGCGCCGATTTTCCGGCGAACCCGTCTTTCGGCGGCACCTGCGGATCGTCCGACCTTGCTCCAAGAACTTCAACCATGCGCTCAAGTTTCGACCGAGACTCGCCTTTCGACAGTTCGGCCGCCGCTTTTCCGGCAATCTCTCTGGCTTTGGCGACATCCCGCCGCTCGAACGCAGACTCTATCTCCGCCTGCGCGACGATCGCCGATGCCCGCTCTACCCATTCCGGCGCGGCATCGGCCATCGACCTGAAATAGTTCTGCTTGAAATGATCGAGCGAGCCGATGAGCGGACGTGCGGCTTTGAGGGCGCTCGCGCATTTTCTGGCGGCGTCAAGTTGTCTGCGCCGAAAATCGAGCGAATCGGTGAATTCGAACGCCGTCTTCCCCTCACGCATGCGGAAAAGCCTCGCCTGCTCGGGATCGTATCGGGCATCACGCAGCCAGAAGTTCCAGCTGCGCACGGCGGCCGCCGGATCTTTGAGATATTTCGGCAGCACCCCTGAAGACATCACCTTGCACATGTGCGGCGCGACGGCATCGCCCCAGAATGTCCGGCAGATGCGCGGCAGAACGTTCGTCATGACGATCTCCGGTCCGCTCGTGTCTTGCACCGGATGCCAGTAAACATTTCCGTCGTACGGCTCGGCACCGGGAGCGTTCACGTTCCAGGCATATTCCGCCGCAAGAAGACAGGATTCCCAACAGGCATTGATATCGGTTCCGGTCATATGGTAGCCGGTTCTGCCGCAAGGCTCATACATCGTGCCGATTTTACGCCGGCAGGTGAGAATCAGCCCCGGACACAAAGGATAGTTATCGGTGAAGCGTACAGTGCGATGCGGAATCAGCCGGCGATACTCGTCAAACGACGCCTTCGACGCTATCCACGATTCAAATGCCATGTCCTTATCGTCGAGCGCGGCGTCCAGCTTCACCCAGTAATCGGTCACATTCCGCCGCCACACGGCATCGCGTTTCTCCGGCGGTCTTTCGAGCCACGAGATCCAGTACGGCACGACCGGGCAGATGAACGACGCCTTGGGCAGACGCTTGTTGAACGCCCGCCGCCAGATGTTCAGCAGGTTGGCGCTCGCTTTCCAGCGCTCGTCGTCCTTCCATCGTGCGCGGCACTTCGCGCAGCGCTTGCTCCAATGCTCAGGGTCCTCCACGGCGCACGCATCGACCGGATGCAGCTGAACCACGGGGTCTTCAAGCCCGTATTTGACGATACTGTCTATGCGGCGGTCCGCCGCCGCCTCCATCTGCGCATCGTCCGCCCAGCAGTAGTACAGATCGCCGTATCCCCTGACTTCCGAAACGCACGGCCACGTCGCCGGAGTCGTCCCGTCCGGACAGTTGCCATTGTTCCAGAGACATGTCCATACCCAGCTGAACGTCGTGCGGATGCCGCGCTCTCTCGCGTAGGCGAGAACCTCGCGGTAGACGTCGAGCGACGGAGAATCGGACCAGGCATGGAAGATGTCCGTGATTCCGTTTATTTTATGGCGCATGAGTTCATCGACCGTGCGCTTGAACTCTTCAATCCGGTCGGCGGGTTTTTTGCCCTTGGTCTGCGGCCAAAGCCCCCGCCCGGCAGATACGCCGCCGCGTTCGAGAATGTCCGGCCAGTCACGGATGCGGCAGAACGGCGCGCGTCCGCCAGCGGCAAGCTGGCGGAACGTGACGCACCCGTACAGCGCACCGACGGAATCGCGCCCGACGATCGCGGCTCCGTCGGCATCGACGACGAGAGCGTAGCCCTGTTCGCGGTCCGGCACATCGATCATGCGGTGCGCAAGCAGTTTCCTCCCGAGTTCGGACCCGGCAACGGCGACATAGATTCCTTTGCCGACCGTCTGACCGAAATTCCAGACGCACCGGTCCCGGGCGCATTCGATCTCGTCCGCCCCGATCCGACACTGTTTCTGATCTTCGAAGAAAACGGTACATTCCCCGACGTCCAACTTTCCTGCCTCCGCCCGGAGTTCTTTCACTCCGGGCTGCAGCGCCGGAAAATCGGACGGATACCCGGCAGGAGCGACAAGAAGAATCGCCGCGGCGGTCAAAATGTACCGTTTCATACGTTTTTACTCCGCAGGCTTGTTCGGATGATCGCCTTCGAAGAAGGCGAGGCGAACGCCGATATAGGGATGTTTGAAAGTATAATGAAGATTTATCGCATAGCTTGACTGCGGCCACAGTTTGCCGCTGCCGTTCCATGAATTTCCGAACAGACCGAACGAATTCGAATCATCAGCCACGCCCCAGATCGGATCGGTCGCATCCGCCTGAAAATGATTGCCCGGCGTCACCACCCAACTGTCGCGAGTACATTCCATAACATTGCCGATCATGTCGTAGAGGCCGAAAGCATTGGGACGGAACTGCCCTACCGCAACCACGCCGTTCGTGGTCGTCGTGCCGTCGCCATTGTCTACAATACCGCCGTTACCGGCAAAACGTCCAAGCGCCGCCATCCGCTCATTATCGGCCGGATTCTCGGGAACACCCTCGATGCCGTCATAATAATACGTCTTCGATTCCGCCATCATCGCCCTGAACCACATAGCCGCGGTCGGAAGATCAAAATTATACGATCCTTCACCGGAGAAAAGCGTTTTCAGATTGGCGAGAGCGCCGCTACTTGCATCCCAGGTTCTTTTCCCGCCGCAGATCACCTTCAATACCGCGACATTCTGCAACGGCTTCTCTTCGCCCAGATTGCAGGCCAACGCACCGGGATTGATGTAACTGGAACCGGAAACATCGGTATTGGCGAAATACTCGTACTGTTTCTGGGTAAGTTCAAACACCCCGATCCAGAACGGTTTCGAGATATTAACCTCATAGCGTCCGGCATTCTCCCACTTTCCGCTCTTGGGATAGGTAAAACCGCCGGCGGGAATCTTGCGGAAGACGATCTTCGTCGTTTTCGTCCCTGAATAATTGGTAACCCCGGTCCAGATCAAAACATCGTCCAAAGGCGAAGAATATCCTTCTCCGATACGACCATAATCGGTTTCTACCGCTCCATATTTCCCGCTGAGGAGCGCCCCGCGAGTGACATCCGTCACCTTCTTGCTCTCAAGATCGAATATCTTGTAGAGCACCTCGCGGTAGCGGCTCGAATCGTCCATCACCGAAGGCGTCAGAACGAACCGAAGGCGCTCGCCGTTCGCTGGACGGGCGGGAAGATAAGACGGATCGAACATAATGCGGTACGCCCCTTCCCTGTCAAGTTCGCAGATGTCGCCGGAAAACGCCGCGTCGGAAATGCCGCCGACGCGGTTTTCTCCGCGATAGACGGCGCAATCGATCTGAACCGCCGACGTGACATTGGTAAGGACGAAGTCGATCGCCACCTTTTCGTTCCAGGGCCATTGCTGGCGTACCAGAACGCGTTCGATCGACGGAGCCGAGGACGCCGGTTCTTCCGCCCCGAATCCGACGGCGGCGGCAATCGCAATCATGCCCAACATGATGAATTTCATGACGAATCTCCTTTCTGTTATTTCAGGATGAGTTTGAGTCCCGGTGAAACACCGCACAATTCCGCTTCGGCCAGCACGCTTTCCCCGTTCAGAAGTGAAACGTTGTAAGGAAAGCCGCTCTTCACTCCCCGCAGGAGAAACCAACCGGGAGTGTCGGCCGGAGCGAAAACGGTTTTCACATCGTCGACCGACACTTCACCGACGCCGTCGGGAACCGGCAACACCGCTTTCGAAGCAATATGCGGCCATTTGCGCGAACCGGCACTCCTTATTTCCGCCGCGGCCGAACGGTCCCGAGCAACGCTCGCGAGCACCGCAATCCTTGCCCGGAGCGTCGTCGACGCCTCGTCATTGAACGTCAATTCAAGTTCGTATACGTTCTCATCGTCTGCGGAATCGGCGGACGGCAGCGACAATGCGAACATTCCGTCGGCATCGACCGTGTAGATCCTCTTGCAGTTTCCGCTTTTAACGGCAAGACTGGCAGAGGTTGCGCCTGCGGGCATGAAAACGGGAATTTCCAAATCACCGTCCAAGGCCGTGCGCCAGAGAATATTCGATTCCGGCATCATGAAAACGGAAGCCTCCGCCGCCGCTTCTGCGGCCGGGACGAGAGATATGCCGATTATGGCGAGAAACCGTTTGATTCTGTCGTTCATTCCGCAATCTCCCTGTTTGATGTTATTCGAGGATCAGTTTAAACACAAGCGCATGTTCGCAGGGTGCCGTGCCCTGAAGAAACGCCGGCATGATGATTTTGACATCGTCACCCTCCTGCATTCTGACAATAAGCGTGTCCCGTCCGACAAGCTGGACATCTTTGACCTTGCCGACGCCCGGCACCGTCACCGTCGCCGTGGAGCCGAAGACGATAGCATAGAGGACATCGCCCTTCCTGGTGAAATAGACGCGGTTCTTTTTCATGTCGCGCGGACGCTTTTCCCATGCGCTTGTGCCGTAGATCGCCTCGCCGTTGACCGAAAGCCACTTCCCCATCGCCAGAAGCCGCTCTTCCATGATGACCGGAATAAGTCCGTCTGCGGCAGGACCGATGTTCAGAAGGAGATTTCCGCCGCGGGAAACCTTGTCGCACAGAGTTTCAATGCACGCCTCGTCGGAAAGATAATGTTCCGCCGTCTCGAAACGGTTGTAGCCGAACGATCTGCCGATGCCGCGGCACTCCTCCCACGGATGCGCCGCACCGGCGGCGCCGTAGGCGAAATCGTCGTATTCCGTCGTATGGTGGTCGCCGCACTTGCCGCGGAACCTCGCGCCCCAGCGGTCGTTGACGACGACCGTATCCTTGACCGGCGAATCATTGTAAAGCCAGGCGAGAAATTCAGGTCCGCGCCACACCTGCCAGGGATAGTCCCACTCGCCGTCCGTCCAGACGATGTCCGGTTTGTAAAGACTCACCAGTTCCTTGAGCTGCGGCAGATTGACCTTCTCGACAAACTGCGCGATGTCGTTGCGGTTGTAAAGCGGATGTCGCCATTCAAGAAGCGAATAGTAGAATCCCATGTGCAGGCCCGCATCACGCACCGCTTCGGTCAATTCGCCGCAGATATCGCGCTTGGGTCCCATCGCCGACGAATTGAAATACGGGGAATACGCCGAAGGCCAGAGCGCGAATCCTTCATGGTGCTTCGACGTCAGGACAACGTATCTGGCGCCGGCGCGGCGGAAGAGCTCCGCCCAGGCGGCGGGATTGAAATTCTCCGCCGTAAACTCCGCGGCAAAGTCGCTGTAGGATTTGTTCGGGTGGTGCTTGCCGTGGAAAGCCGGGAACTGCGGATACTTCTTCCACCGCTGCGGATTGCCGTAATGTTCGGCGTAGCAGCCGTGAACGTTGTCCTTGTCGTAAGGCGCGAACGCGGGGACGGAATAAAGCCCCCAATGGACGAAAATGCCGAACTTCGCGTCTTTCCACCACTGCGGGCAGGGACGGGAGTTCAACGACTCCCAGTTCGCATCATAACTTGCGGCGCAAA
>JAFVZE010000129.1 GCA_017508315.1 Kiritimatiellia bacterium
CGCCATGGACGACATTGCGAAAACTTGAGTCCGCGGCGTTGCATATTGATGCGGATGATCATGGAGGCGAAGAAGAACGTTGGGTGCGCGATTTATTTGCTCCGGGCTCTTCATTAGGTGGCGCGCGGCCTAAGGCTAATGTTACATCGCCAGATGGTTCGGTATGGATCGCTAAATTTCCCTCGGTAAAAGATGATTGGGATGTTGGGCTTAAGGAGTACGAGGCGAGTGTGTTAGCTCGCAAGGCCGGATTAGTTGTACCCGAAACTCAATGTAAAAAACTTTCAAAGGCTGGAACGACATTCTTTTCGAAGCGATTTGATCGCAATGGTGACGAGCGAGTTCACTATGCTTCGGCGATGACTATGATCGGAGCGAAGGATGGAGAAGAAAATCATAGTTATCTTGAAATTGCGGAATTTATCGCCGCGCATAGTGTAGATCCAATCGCGGATTTGCATGAGTTGTGGGGGAGAATGGCGTTTTCGACAATAATCGGCAACACGGACGATCATTTGCGAAATCACGGATTTCTTTTAACGGAGCGCGGGTGGAGACTTTCGCCAATGTTCGATGTTAATCCTAATCCGCATGGCGGAGTTTCAGCGCTTGATACGGGAGACTTGTTTGATGATTCAGAGTATTATCGGCTCACGAAAAAAGAAGCGAAGCAACGTTATGACGAGATGTATTCGCTTATTAAGGATTTAGCACCTAATTTCGTGAAATGAATGATAGCTGGGGTCATTGACGATAATTGATATAAATTTGCGATAAAAGCGGCGCCTTGAGGATGGTTTTTTGAGGTGAGAATTTGATGCGGAAAATCTGAGCGAATGCCGTGCTTTTATTTTGCGTTTTAAAGTGGTATAATTGGTAGTGATGATGATGGATGATTATAAAAACTCTGATAACATTCAAAGCGTGGAGGGGTGCAAAATGATTTCACCCCACCACTCTCACCCCACCAATGGGGTCCGACCCTCGGATTCCAACCCTCGGATTCCAATTTGAAATGTCGAATGGACAAAGAGGCGCGTGAAGCCGATACGACAAAATTGGGGAACCTCCAAAGAGGAAATGCCGTTGCGCCTTGAAAAGCGGAAATGCTATAATGTCTGTATGAGTGGTTTGTATGAATCAGTCAAATCGCGAATTAAAGGAGAGCGGATAATGAGAATGAATGATGCGTTGGCCGCGTTGGCCGCAGTTGCGGTTGCGGCAGCCGAGGTGTCGGCTGCTGCCGT
This sequence comes from Kiritimatiellia bacterium, assembly GCA_017508315.1. Classification (GTDB taxonomy): domain Bacteria; phylum Verrucomicrobiota; class Kiritimatiellia; order RFP12; family UBA1067; genus UBA1067. The sequence goes on from JAFVZE010000129.1 coordinate 1,248, forward strand.
GCCGCTTGACCCTGCTCCGATCGTATCGGTCGGGCTGTACAAGAACGGGATGGCCGTCGTGACGCGGCGCATCACGCCAGGCGAGGACGGCGTGTCGTTTGTCGACGCGAATGCGCGCCCGGCGTACGGTTCGTTCTGGCTCGTGTCCGGCTGTGGCGTGTCGGTGTCGTCCACGAAGGCCGACGTGCTCCGCGAAAACGTCGACGCCGGCTTTGCGGAAGGATGGACCGGCGCATATGACGGCCGGAAGATCGAAGTCGCGTTCCGATGCGGCGTCGGCATGGACCAGATACTCGACGACGCCGCCAAGACCGGGTCTATGAAGGTCCTGGCCGGAACGGCGGGCGAGTCCAGCCGCATCTGCACCGTGCGCGGGACGGCCGTGAAGGACGAGTCTGAGCGCGCAGCCGAGCCGATTGGACGCCGGAACATGTACTATGGCTATGCATCGTACTACTACGAGCCGCCCAAGCCCAAGCCCGCGAAGTCGCTCAACGTCAGGCTGGAGAGCGGATCCATAGTCTCGGTGCCTGAGTCAGCCGTTGTGAGCGTCCGGTCTGACGACGGCGATTCGCGCGGCATTGCGCGCGCGATGCCCGTTTGGCGCTTCGACGGCGCGAAGGCGCCCTTCGACGTCCAGTACATCGCGACCGGCGCCTGCTGGACGCCGTCGTATCGGGTCGATCTCGCCGACGGCAAGGGCACAGTGTCGATGACGGCAGAGGTGTACAACGACATTGCTGACTGGAAGGATGCGGAGGTCTCCCTCATATCGGGATTCCCGAATCTTCTCTACGCAGACGTGCCGTCCCTCCTTGGCGGCGGCGTGGACTTCGGCGCGTACAGCTCCGCCATACGCGCGGCGGAGGACGATACGTACTGGGGGTGGTTCCGCAGGGGCGGGCGCAATCGCGGCGGGGTGATGTCGCAGAGCGTCATGCTCAACAGCTTCACGCCTTCCGGCGGGGCGGACTCCTTCTCGGCAGGCGCGGCGGAGTCTGCGGGCGCCGGCACGGACATCCACTACCGCGGCGTCGGCCGGATGACGCTGGCCAGGGGCGACCGGCGCATGCTCCAGCTGGGACGCAAGGAAGTGGCGCTCCGGCGCATCGTGGAGTGGAACCTGTCGGACGACCGCGACGAGCGCGGGAATCTGCGCGACGGTACCGAAGAGGAGCGCCGGACGGCGTGGGACGCCGTCGTGTTCGCCAATCCGTTCGGATTCCCGATGACCACCGCGCCGGTCGAGATAGCCGAGGGCGGACGCGTCCTGGGCCAGTCGAAGATCGGCTGGACGAATCCCGGCGACGAGGCGTCCGTCAAGATCACCAAAGCGCTCACGGTGTCGGTCAAGTATACCGAAAGCCTGTCAGGGATGGACGGTGTGAAGCGCTGGGGCGGACGCGATTGGCGCAAGGAGGGCGTCAAGGGCACGTTCAGCATAAGGAACCACCGCGGCGAACCGGCGACAGTGCGGGTGAAAAAGACGATTTCCGGCGAATTGACGGACGCGACGGACGCGAAGGTCCACGACAGGCCCGCGCAGCCAGAGAACCCAAATCTTGAGCACGATATGACATGGGAGTTTGTCCTGGCACCTGGTGAGGACAAAGTGTTCTCGATTGAATACTGGCATTGGCTTTGGCGCTGACAGAATGGTTCGCCGCCCGCATGGAGGCTACAG
>JAFVZE010000130.1 GCA_017508315.1 Kiritimatiellia bacterium
ACGGGGGCGGTCTACACCGTCAGGCTCAAAGACGGCAAGTCGTACATCGCGAAGATCGGAAACGCCGTCGACGGCGAGCGCTACTTCAAGGTTTCGGCCTCGTTCGCGCCGGTCGGCACGAACGCGACGGAGAACGCCGCGCTTGAAAAGGCCGTCAAGGAGTTCAACGAGCGTACGGCCAAATGGACGTACACGATCGCCTCCTACAGCGCCGATTCGATGTCCAAGAAACGCAAGGATCTCGTGAAGGCGAAGGAAGAGCCCAAGAAGGACGACAAGGCCGACAAGAAGGCCGATGAAAAGAAATGAGATAACCGCTCCGGCGGGAACGGAAAGCCACGTCCTCAAAGTAAGCGACATCACCAAGCCCTTTGAGTTCGACCTTTCGCGCCCGCTGGAGATCGAAGTCGGTTGCGGCAAGGGGCAGTTTCTGACCCGCCGCGCCGCTGAAAATCCCGACTGCGATTTTCTCGGAATCGAACGGATGCTCGAGCGGGTGCGGCTTTTCGACGGCAAATGCCGCCGCGGAAAAATCGGCAACGCCAAGGTTCTCCGTCTGGAGGCGCTCTACACGTTCCATTATCTTCTGCCGGCGCACCACGCGCGCAAGGTATACGTGTTCTTCCCGGATCCGTGGCCGAAAAAGAAGCACCATTCCCACCGGCTTTTCGGACCTTTGTTCCTGAATGCGCTATGGAAACGGCTGGAGATCGGCGGACGGCTCGAGTTCGCGACCGACCACCGCGAATACTTCGAGACGGTGAAGGAGTGTTTCGCCGGCGATTCCCGCTTCGAGGAAGTTCCTCCCATGGACAGGCCCAAAGAGGTCTGGACCGAGTTCGAGACCATGTTCCGCGAACAGGGGCTTCCAATCTACAGCGCGGCGTGGCGTTCGCTCGAAGCGGACGACGCCGAACTTGAACCGCTTAGGATTCCGCCGGAGGCGGAGCCGCGCGAGGGAATCGCAAGGAGATACGAGTGAAGCGCGGACGTGAATTGGGTTCGCTTGCGCAGCACCGCGCATATCTCGGTATGCCGCCCAAAAAGGGCGGCCGCACTCCGTTTCCGATGGCGCCGTCGCGGGTTTTCGCAAAGCAGGTCGCAGGTCTTGCCGAACGTCTGAAAGCGATAAACTGCCGCCATGCTGTAATCGGTTTGAGCGGCGGGCTCGACAGCGCATTGGCGCTTTTGGTCGTGTCTGCGGCTTTCGATCGTCTGGGATTCGACCGGCGCGGCATTCATGCGATCACCATGCCCGGCTTCGGGACTTCGAAGCGCACGAAAGGCAATGCCGGGCTTCTATGCGAGGGGCTTGGGCTTGAACTTGAGACAATCAGTATCGCCAAAGCCTGCAGACAGCATTTTAAAGACATCGGCCACGACGGCAAAACGCCGGACATCACTTACGAGAACGCTCAGGCGCGGATGCGAACGCTCATCCTGATGGACAAAGCCAACATGACCGGCGGTATCGTCATCGGTACGGGCGACATGTCGGAGATCGCGCTTGGCTGGTGCACATACAACGGCGATCATATGTCGATGTTCGCCGTCAACAACGGCGTTCCCAAGACCGTGGTGCGCAAGGTCTGTGAATGGTGGGCGAAAACCAATCCCGGCAAAGCGGCAGACGCTATACTCGATATCGTCGATACGCCGGTTTCGCCGGAACTCGTGAAGGGGCAGGTGACCGAAGACAAGATTGGGCCCTATGAACTTCATGATTTCTTCCTCTGGAATTTCATAGTCAACGAAATGGGCAGCGCCGACTTGAAGGCGGAGGCCGTCAAGCGCTACGCAAAGGTCTA
>JAFVZE010000131.1 GCA_017508315.1 Kiritimatiellia bacterium
ATTCCGGTCCCGGAGGAACTGGTGCGTTCGACGGCGGATTTTTCGCGCGACGCATCTCTGCTTGAACGCTGGCGCGACGCGATGGCCGACCGGCTGGATTTTTGATACAATACGTCCGCAAGAAGGAAAGGAGTTGTCATGTCGTATTCCGTTAATCGCGTAAAAACAATGAATTTTACGGGGGGGGGTAAGTTATCCCTTTTCTTGACGGCAGGTTTCCTTGCTTTGACTTTGTCCGCCGCCGAAGTGGTCTGGAAAGGCGGCGGTGAAACGGCGGCGTGGAGCGACGGCTCGAACTGGGAGGGCGGGACCGCGCCCGGTCTTGGCGATATTGCCGTTCTTCCGGCGGGTTCCGATGTTATCGCTGGCAACGCCGATTATGCGTATATGAGTGCGGCTGAGACCAAACTGGCCGGAATCCGTATCGAGGAAGGCGCATGGATGAGCATTTCCAATTTGACGGCAAACGTAACCCATGATATTGCATTGTCCGGTTCCGGAGGCTTTCGGTGCATAAAGGCGAGCGGGAACTATTCATTGACCATGAAATCGGACAACAGCGCGTTTACCGGAGAATTTTTCGTTAAGGAAGCAGGGTTTAAACCGTCTACGACCAAATACTCGCTGGGAGCTTCCGGCAATAAGGTTTCGTATTACGGAAACAGCGCGGCAAAATGGTATTTCCAATACGACATTACGGGATGCAGCAATGTTGTTCATCTATACAAAGGGACTGGAGGATATCTTTACTACGGACCTAACGGCAAGACCGTTTACGGGCCGATGTATGTTCATGCCACGTCTCAGATATGGGGGAGCGGATCGACAAATTTCGATTTTTACAATGATGTTGTTTATGACGGTGCGGCAGGCGGCGGTCTGCAGATTCAAGTCGGAGTACGGATGTTAGGAAACGGCGTGTTGGATTTAGGATCCGGCTTCATATCTGCGAATAAAAATTATGATAGTAATCCGGCATTGACCATCGGTAGGCGCGTGACGCGCGGAGAAGTGCGCGCCGGCGGCGGAACAGTGGTTTTACAAGGCCGGGATGACTGCTTCGATCCCGGTGTCAAGCTTACGATGAATGCGGCATCGGCACGTGTCGCATTATCCGGGGGCAAGAACCAGCGTTGCGGCGTATTGGCGGAGGCGGCGGCGGTAACTTCATCGGCGCAGATTACAGCTCCAAGTCCGGCAATGTTCACGGTTTGCGCTTCAGGACCGGCGGCGATGAAAACTTCGCTTAACGGCGCACTTTCGTTCTGTCTTAATTCCACGAACGCTGCGGAAGCCGGGACTTTGGGCATCAAGACCGGCGGCAGCATGAGCGGCGTACTGTCATCCCGGCGCGGCACGTTGTCGGTTCAATCTGCGGCGCAATTGCCTAACGTGACCGGTCTGACGGCTGAAAACGAAGGCGTTCTTTCGGTTGACGGCGCCTCTTTGCCGAAGGTGTCCGGCATCGCGCTCTCGGGGACGGCATCGATTAATTTTACCGGAGCGTCGCTGCCGTCGGTCGAAAAATTGACGCTTGGCGATACGGCATCGCTTACGGCGGATGCGACGACAATGTTGGGCGACGGGACAATTCATCTTGAAAAGAGTGTCGCTTCCGCTTTGGAGTTGAATTGCGATCTTACGGTTGTCGATGCGAAGATTGGCGGCAATTATCTCCCCGCCGGTAAATACACGGCGGCTGACGGCTATTTTACCGGCGCAGGAGAGCTTACGGTCAAGTGGGTTCCCGTTGAGGAAGTGAAAACGGCGCAATGGATCGGCGCACAGGGGGACGGCGATTTGCTTAATCCGGACAACTGGGCCGGCGGCGTTGTCCCGGATCTTGCATCCGGCAATACGGCATTGACGCTGGGCGGCGGCGGCGCGGCGGCGAGCGTCAATCTTACTAAAGAAATCTATGTGCATGGAATAACGTTCAAGGGTGATGTCGCGACGACGTTGACGGCGACGGATGTGTCGGCGCGAATCCGTCTCGGCGCCGGCGGCATTCAATCTGAGAAGGGGTCGCTTGCATCGGCGGCGAATGTGATTGACGTTCCGATCCATTTCGAATATGTTCCCCAGCAGCCTTGGTGCATCTCTGCAGGAACGTCGCTTGACATTAAAAAGCCGATGACCGACACGTACTTCAACGAAGCCTCGCAGGTTATTTACGGAAGAGGTACAATTTATTTGAATGCGGACAGTCCGGATCTGCGCTGTCCGCTTGTGCTTTCGAACCTCTGGGTGAAAATCAACAAGCCTTATGCTTTGGGTTCTCCTTCCCGTCCATCGCGCATGTATGTCTGCGGAAGCGGTTCAAATGGAGACGGTGAGCAGATCCGTTTCGCGAAAATCACGAATCACGTTCCGGTGGAATTGTACCGTCTTGATAATAAAAACATTATTTATTTGACTGCCTTTGGAAACAAAGACGGGTTTCTGCAGGCGGGAAAGGTGACGCTTCTCAATACTTTTTACTTCAATACTTTAGACGGTTACCGTTTTTCGGGCGGCTTTGACGGTTCGGGAACTTTTTATGCGATAGCTTACAGTTATACGATTGAAGGCGAGCCGATAAATTCCACATCGTTTCATCTTTATCAAGACGACAGTACATTGTATTTAAAGTCGCAGAATAATGTATATGGAAGCATAACGCAGGCTAAGAAAAAGACCGTTTGCGGGGCTGATAACGTATTGTGCCCAACGGCGTCATTCCAGTTCGGGCGTATCGGCAATTCGGCAGGCGTGGACTATTCCGTCGGAACGTTGGACTTGAACGGCTTCGATCAGGATACCGGAAGCCTTGTCAACGGCGGGACGATAACGGCTCAAGCCAACACTTATCGCGTAGGATACATAAAGAGCGATGCCAGACCCGCAACGGTGACCACGCACGATGCGACGGACCGGTCGGTCTCGCTCGTCTTTTCAGGTTATGCCGGGTATGGTCATGCCGGAAGCGGTACGTACACGTTTTACAATAATCCTTCCGCAACAAAGGGTTCGCTCAAGGTTCTTGCCGGCGGCGTAAAGTTAGGTGCAGGATCGGGCTTCCCGAATGTCACCAATGTGACTGTTGGAGTTGGAGCGAATTTGACGGTAACTCCCGAGGCCGCCGCAACAGCGTTCTCCAATGACGATGGCGTCAGCCGGGCGATGATGGAGATAGCCGCTGACGGAGAAAATTCCGGAACTTTGACTTTGGAAGGCGGTACGACAACTGTACGCAAGCTTCGGGTCGGAGATAAATGGTTCGCACGAGGCGAGTATACTGCGGCGGATGTTTCCTGGCTTAAAGGCGAAGGCGTTTTGCGTGTACTCGTCGCCGGCAGACCGATGACGATGATCGTAAGATAACGACAGGGAAGATTTTTATGCGGAACAGATTTTTTTTCGCAACGCTGCTGGCGTTTGTATGGATGGGGGTTGCCGGGGCGGCATCGGTTTGGGAGATTCCAAATATGACGGCCTCGCCGCAGATAGACGGTGTAGCTACGCCGGGAGAATGGGATTCCGCATTCAGGGTAATCGGCGCGGGCAAGTCTGTAGATTCCCGCTTCGCCGAGATTTCACTGGCGTGGGATAAAGAAAATCTTTACGTCTGTACCCGCAGCGAGACCGCTCCGCGCGGACGGCTCGCTACTTCGGCCGGAAGTATGCCCGGTACGGCACGTATAGTCATGGACGATTCCGTCGAACTGTGGTTCGATCCGCCCAAAGAACTGCGCAATGCCGATGAAACAAAGCGGTTCGGTTATTTCCAGATGATCGTCAATCACAAGGGCGACATCTACGGCTGCCATCACAGCCCCGGCTACGGACTTCCGGCGCGGGACTGGAAGCTTGATTCAACAAAGCGGAAATGGACGATCACCAACGATGTCTGGACGCTGGAAATGGCGATTCCCGCCAAGACGTTCGGTCTTAAAGCGTTTGAGCCGTTTACGCTGCCGCTTCTCCCAGTGCGTAATTTCCGGCTTCAAAGCGGAATCCAGGCGCCGTTTTTGCAGCCCGGAGGCGGTTTCATGGATGCGGCGAACTATCCTAAGATGCGGCTCGTGCGCTCGGCGACGGGACGTACGATCGACCGCCGCGAAAAAGGCGCCGCGCCGTTCGTCTGGGCCACGCCGGAAGCGAATATTGTTGCCGAGGGCAGTGAAAAATACGGTGTCGTTGGAGGCGTCGTGAAGGGAGTTTGCATCCCGATTCCCGGATCGCTTGTCGTCAGAACGAAAGCGACCGAAAAACTGCCTCCGAAAAAATGGCGGCGATATTTTTCGACGGCATTTCGCCAGAGCGGGTATTTGGGATTTCAGGAAGATACGGTGAACGGGCGGGCGATGCTCTTTTTTGCGCATCATTTCAAAGGTGTGCCGGCAGTAAACAAGCGGTTGCGTTGTCCGGCGGACGGTAAGGAAAACGTAATCGCCGTCAACTTCGAGCCCCGGAAGGTGACTTACCATTTGAACGGCGTCAAGCAGGGAGAGACGGATCTGCCGATGGATCTTTCGGCGATTCCGCTCGGCGATCTTACGCTTGGAGGCGGCGCGGACGGACTTGTCGTCAAATCGTGGACTCTCTACCGGCGCAAACTCACGGACGGCGAGATAAAAGCGTTCTCGCAGGGGGATACGCCGGTTTCCGGTACGCTTGCGTGGTATCCGTCGATCAATTCGATAGTCGCGGACGTGACCTGCAACGGTACGGTTCTCGCCTGCGCTTCGCTCGCCTGGAGCGTGCTGCCGCGCGGCGAGGCGGACGCGACGCCGCTTGCAAAGGGCGAACTGCCGCTCGCCGGAGGGTTCGGCGATGGCGCTTTGACCCTCGTGCGCAAACGCCTTCCGCTCGGGCGCGAACTGCCG
>JAFVZE010000132.1 GCA_017508315.1 Kiritimatiellia bacterium
CAAAAACGGCGCCTGCCTGACCGCGACCAAGGAGGCGGTCTGGAAGGAGACTGTGCTTGTCGCCGCCGCCGGATCGGGGGGAGGATTGAGCGGAACTTTCATTCTGCAGGATGAAACGCTGTCTGTTGAAGCCGAAGAAGGTGCGGTTCTTGATTTGACAGGCGCCGCTTTCCGGCCGGCGCCGCGCGTCAATGCGGGCATTTCTGTGAAAGGCCCCGGCACGGTGCGGGTATCCTTTGACAATCTCTCGCTTCTGGACGGCGGTTTTGCGGTGGACGGCGCATCGGTGGAAGTCGTCGGCAGCGGGTACTGGACCAATTCGCTTGAAAAGGCGACAGGTTTTTGCGTATCGTCCGATAATGGGCCTGTTTCCGTTTCGGCTGCGGCGCTTGCCGGCTACATGGGCGGCGAAATCCGCGTGACTAAGGGCGCGTTGGTTCTCGATTCGGTCGCCGCGCTTCCCCAGGGTTGCAAAGTCGTGACCTCGGGAGACGGCAAACTCGTTCTTCTCGACACTGCCGGATTCGATGCTGATGTGCATATGGGCGGCACGAAGAACCACGGAACAGAGCCGAACATCGTGACGGATTATCCGCGTGAAAATGAGACGATAGCGATTGACGACGGGGCGCAGCTGCATGTATTCGGCTCCGGGCTCAAGGCATCGTCTTCGATCACGATGGGCAGTAATGCCGGCATACGTTTCTATCGTCCGGCAACCGTTTATTCGCCGATCAACGTCACCGGCGCCGTCACTTTCGCGACGCTGGACGTTTCCGGTGAAAGCTGCCTCGCCGGAAAGGTCACGGGGAACGGCAACGTGAGCGTTTCCGCGCCGGGCGGTCTCGTATTCTCCGGCGGCACTACGTTCAACAATAAATTTCTCCAGAAAGACGGAAAGGTTGTTTTTTACGGCAAGAGTTTCACTTTCAAAAAAAATGTAACTATTTTGGAAGGTCATCTTCTGATGACGAATTGTACAGTAACAACCGAAGCCGCAAACTGGACAATGGACGCTGTTGATCAGACCGGCGATGTTCTTTGCGAAATCGCATCCGGCGCAACATGGTCGATCGGCAATAACTCCATTCCGTGCATCGGTGGCCATGACGATTTCGAAAGCAGACTTTTGATTAACGGCGGCACGATGTCTCACACGGTATACGATCCGATAAGAATGAATAACGATGGAAAGGGTAAATCGGTCTTTGAATTCGCATCGGGGGTCTTGAATTCGGAGCGCCGCGTAATTGTCGGACGAAAGGCTGATGCGACGAAGGGATATGCAAAATTCATCTGGCGCGGCGGTACGTGGAAGACGCACGGCAACCAGGGCTACCGTTACAAGTACAGACATCTTTTCGAAGGTAAAGAAGCCGCCGGATACGGAGGGTTTGAATTTTCCATTGCAGGGCCTGATTGTGTTTTGGATTTCGGACAATTTGAATATCCGGACTGCATTTCCAATTTCTTAAATCTTGCATCTTCAAAAATGACCGGTAAGCCCGGTGCCCGGCTGAAGATAAAAGGAAAACAGGGGGTTGTTTCGAATCTCGTTCTGTCGGATTTTGAGCCTAACGGCATGGAACTCGATCTGAACAGCTTGCCTCGCAGTAACGTGGAAGTTGTCGGCAACGGCTCGCCCGTGCATCTTACCTGGGTGACACCGGGCACAAACGGCATGGTAATGTGCAGCGGAACGCCTTCGCCGCTTCTGGCGAGCTACGTCGTGCCGGAGGGCGGAACGTTCGAGAATGCCTTTACTCAGGGCTGGAACAGCGGTTTCCTTTCGCAGACGGACACGAATCTCACGTTTTCGGCCGATGCGGCGTATCTGCTCCGTCCGACGGCGGCGGGAATCGCTCCATTGTCGCTTGCAGGTTCGCTCATTCTTCCTGAAGCGATGTCGTACATAGTCGATCGTTCAGCCGCCAGGGCGCCGGTCGGTAAAGATACCGTGCTCGTGGAAACCGGTGCCGGCATTGTCGGCGAATGCGAGTGGACTGCGAACGGCGGGATTTCGCGCCGGGATTCCAGTGTGAGCGCGGATGACGGCAGACTGCTGCTCGATTACGTTCCGACGGGGACGACACTTACCGTCCGCTGATATTGCAGAGTTTAAAAAGAAAAAAGATACGACAATGAAAGAATCAATCAGATCCGCGGCCGCGCTCATCGCGCTGTCCGCCGTTTCCCCGCTCACCGCCGCCAAGCTTCCCGACTCTCCGGATATCGTTCCCTATACCTATACCGTCGACCGGCGCGATGTGGAGAAAAAGCCGGGCTCGATCTGCGACGGCGACACTTCAACCGGACTCAGGTGGCATACCAAGTTTGCCGCGAAGACCGATATCGTCTGCGAATTGAGCGAGGGACGCGCCGTCGACAAGGTGGAGATTCATTTGCCCAAGTATACGAAATGGTACATCGTCAAAGAGTTGCGCGTGGCGGTGGATAACGGGTTCGGCGGCTTTGCCGATCCGATCGTGCTGCCGGGGCTTGTTCCGTCGCCGAAGGGCGGAGCGATACGCGACAATACATGCACCAATCACGTATTTTCCGTAACGGGGCTTGGGAAAGTCGTCCGGCTTAAAGTTTCGCTCACTTCCGATGCCGCCGCCGCCGTCAACGAAATCAGGATATTCGGCAAGCCGAAACCGAGCCCGGTTGCAGCGGTAAGGGAGAATGCGCCGGTGCCGCGCGCCGATGTCGAAAAAAAGATCGCTTCGCTCAAGAAGCTGGAGAACCGCA
>JAFVZE010000133.1 GCA_017508315.1 Kiritimatiellia bacterium
ACCGGCGGATAGCGCGTCGAAGCCCAGAGAGAAAGCGCGATCGCAGCGTTCTTCACTCCCTTGGGCGCGACGAAAGAGCCCTTGTAGAGCGTCCAGGTCTTCTGAACGGCAATTCGATTGATGTCGGCTTTTATCGTCTTGGAATCTTTGCCCCATACATTGTCGTTCCAGACCTGGATATTCAGATTGGCTTTTTTCACTTCTCCGCGTATTTCAAGCGAGAAATCGTAACGGCTGCCGCCCTCTATCGGAAGTCCGACGGTTTTGCCGTCGCCGCCGATCCATGCGGTCGCTGAATAAGTAACCGTCTTATCCGAGCTGTTCGTATACGCGCGGTCGATTTCAAGCCGCCCGCAATTGTTCCAGGTATACTCTTCGCAGAAGAGTTTTGCGTTTCCTCCGTTGCAGCGGACCAGACCCGACAGATTTTTCTTCGCCGCGGTGAAATTGCCGAGAGGGAAAAGATTCCCCTCACCGGCAAACGCCGCGAACGTAAACAGGCTTCCCAGAATCAGAGCTGATTTTTTCATTCTTTCTTTCCTTTTTAAATCCCATTATCGTCAGCGCAACCGCAGAACCAGATCCCGGACCGGTTTCGATTCGCGAAGCGTTCCGTTCACCACGCGGGCGGAGCTTCCCTTGAGCGCCGTGCGAACATCAAGCGTCGCGCCGCCGAGATCGAGCGTAGTCCCCTCGCCGATAAGAAGCTTGAACCTGTCCGCTCCGTCAACGAGCGTACGAGCGTCCCACTTGACGCTGCCGAGCCCGGCGGCAAGAATGAGCGTAACGCGCCTGCCCGTAGGATTGCTGATCGTCTTAAACGGCGGCAGGCTTGTGAACTCTACCGAAGAGGCAAGTTCAAGCGTCGCGTCCAGCTTTGAAATATCGCCCTGGAAGCGTACTTCCGAGGATCCGGCGATCGCCACCGTACCGACGCCGTCGATGTCATTTTTAAAATCGATCGGCTCGTCATTCTCAAAGCGAAGCGTACCCGCATCGAGCCGCACCCGACCGGTGCCTGCGCCGTCACTGAAGGAAAGCGCCAGCGTGCCGCGCGCAACATCGGTTCCGCCCGTGTAGGTGTTGTGCCCGGCGAGCGCTACGGTTCCGGCCTCGGCAGCCGCATCATGCAGCACTTCCAGCGCATCTCCGGAAACCGTTCCGGCAAGCGTCAATCGCCGCCCGTTCACCGGAACCGTCAACCGGGCAGGTTCAACGATCTCCACGTTTCCGGCCAATCTGACATCGGCGCGGCATTCGATAGCCCCGCGGTTCTCAAACCCTTCCCAGTATGTATTTCGAATGCCGTTGCCGCCTATCTTGAAATCCATGCCGAATTCGGCATCGGTTGAAAACGCCAACCTGCCGCCGTAAGCCTTTCCGCCTCCGATATGCACCGTTCCTTCGCCGAGCGCCTTGGGATGTTTAATTTCCAACCGGACCGAATTGACGAACGTTCCGCCGGAATAGGTGTTTTCCGCGTTCAGAACGATACGGCGATAGAACTTGTCGCAATCGGGCATTGAAACAAACGAAATTCCTCCTGAACCTTTGATCGGTGCCGACACCGACGATGCATTATCCGTGGTGTGGGCGGACACCACGAACACTCCTTCGGAAGTTCCGAAATCGATAGTGCCCGGTCCGTAAACCGTCGTCTGGGGAGCAAGCAGCACCAATGCGGGATTATTTCCGTCGCCTATCGAGAGCGTCGCTCCATCATGGACCGTAAGATAACCGGTAATGAAGCGCAACGCGGCGATCGCTTTGGACGAAACCAGATGAACGCCTATTCCTGCGCCGGCGTCGATGCCCACGACCGAAGCCGCACCGGCCTGCCCCATCTCCGACTCCCCGGTAAAGGAATGAAAACCTTTCTCTTCGTCATACGAAAGAAACGAATACATCATGTCCTTAGCGCCGATGATTGGCAGTTTAACCCTTCCGTCCTCATACTTTGCCACGTCTCCTTTGACAACGCACGAAGACGCTCCCGCATCGCCGACATAACCTCCGTTGCCGTCCCAGAAAAACAATACCGAGCCCTTGCCGCCGCGCTTCAACGGTCCTAATGCAAGCGTCTGCGCAAGACAACTCCCCACGTCGCTCTGATTGTCGCTCGCACCGCGCCGAAGCCTGAAAAGTCCAGCACCTTCGAAAGTCACGTCCTTACCCTCCGATGTTCCCACTTCAAGTTTTTTGTCCGCAGTGCAGGACTGGAACGTGAGCGCAGAGTTGCGCAGCGAAAACGATCCGTCTCCGAAGAACCGGCGCGAGGAAGACGTATCGGCGGCATTAGGCAGAACGATACCGCCGTCCCGCACAGACACATCGCCGGAAATCGCCAACGGATGAACAAAAGAATACTTGACCGGCCCTTCAATGATAAGTCCGCCGTCCGCCCCGGAATCTTCGGACGACAACGGCAGATTGAAAGAAACCGTGCGGCGGGCGAAATGGTCGGCGTGGCGCGATGAAAAACGAGCCCCCTTCGGCCCGACCAGCAGCTTCAGCCGCCCGTCGCACGGCTTTCCGTTCTGGTCGTTGCCGGTTTTGAAAAGTCCGCCGTTGAAATTTCCCGCCGTCACCTCCGGAGCCGGCGCGAAAACGCCGCCGTTGAAACAATAGACCGAAGGCTTATCCGTCGTCGCCGCGCCCGACGGCTGAAGCGGCAGCGTCAACACCAAAACGCCGCCGTTTAAATCGTAACGCATCGCTGCGGCGTTGTAGGTGCCGGCATGATACAATGTTCCGCCGTTCTGCTCGACCCGGGCATCGCTCGCCGCGGCCGCCGTACCGAAGATAACTCCGCCGGGGATCGGATGCGACCGTCCGTATGAAAAGGCTTTGGGCGCAGTGCGCGACGCACCGTAAAGTCCGCCGTCGATCGTCAGCGAAGCTCCGCTTTTCTTGAAGGTAAATGCGCTGAAATTCAAAACCGAATCGCCGCCGGCGAGCGTCATCGGCGCATATATGTCGAATGTGCCGCCGCTCTTGCGGACGTCGCGGAAAACGGTGCCCTGCGACTCCCAACCGTCACATCCGACTCCCACATTTCCGCTTCCGACAAGCGCTGCAGTCAAGTCGACCGCCTCTTTATTGCGGAAGTTCACATAACTTTTTGAATACGAGCCGATCTCGGAAACAGTGGAAATATCCACATCGTGATTGGAGTCCCCGAGATTCATCGTCGTCTGGCTCTGCGTATCCTGAACATACAGCGCTCCAGTGGAACGGATCATCGATCCGATAACGGCCGCATTGCGCACCTTCAGATCTCCGCGACCGGCAAATACGCCCCCGGTCTCGGCAGAAGGATTGCACTCCAAGGTTATCGGCATACCTGCCGAATCTTCAAGAAGAACCGTCTCTCCGGCGAGCGCTTTAAGCATATTGACTTGAAAGAACCCGATCCCGGCGGCGAATTTGAGCGAATCGCCGGCGCTCAACACGCCGGTCATCGACTTGAACGTATTCGTAGCTCCTATAATCAAACTTCCTTCCGCCGCAGATACGTTCATGGCCATATTGCCGGTGCAGACGCCGTCAAATCTGCAATCCTGAGGAGGTACGATATCGATCGTCGAGGAAGACTCCCCGATACCGCGGATCGTCCCTGTTCCTGTAACCGAAGCGAACTTGGGATTTGTTCCGCCGTGCGTGGCGAGTTCCACCGCCCCGTCCACACGAAGATTCATTGCCTGATAGAACCGGCTATATCCTTTGGCTCTGAAAATTGCAGATTTCTCAACAGTGAGGTTTTCCGTCGCCACATACCCGCCAGACCCTGAAAGCTCGAATACCCCGTCTTCCACCGTCAGCGAATTCAACGGTCGACTGCCGCTGTCCCAACAAATATGCGCGTTCTGCACCCATGTTCCGGCACCGGTTTTTCTCAGCTTGGAATTCTTCTTCTCAATGCGCACCGAACTGTTGGTGAAAATCGCGCCTGCAGCGACTTCCACTATCCCCGTCGGCGCGGATCCGAAATTGGAATACGCGAAAGTCCCGCTATACTCAAACACGGTGACGCCGGACGAAAAACGCAGCGTCCGGCAATAAGCGGTATTATTGGCGACTTTGACCACCAAAGGACTTGACGGCGCGAAAACGGCGATATCTTCTCCGGACGGCACTCCGGACGGCGACCAGTTGTCTGCGACGCCCCATTCGCCGCCGGAAGCGCCGACCCAGAGTTTCTCCGCCGCCGTCACCGACAGCAGGGTAAGCGATACGATCGCCAGCGCCGACGACCGAGCAACAATAGAACTTGCCATACCACCAACCTCCTTGACTAAAATCCCATATACGGTACAATTGCCCTGCAAGATATCATAAACGAGATGGTTCTGTCAAATCAAGACCTTGCTATATTTACAACAAATTACTTTTTCTTTTTTTCAGCACAACACATGTAATACGGAATTCCTCAAGTATAATGACTGATTCTATGCGCACCTGTTGCGCGAAGAATCAGTCCATTTGTAATGCGTGGGATCTGGAGGTTTTTCCCCGCGGCAACATACTTCCCCCGCGTGCAAAACCGGTGCGGTTCAGAAACTCACGCTCCATGAAAAGTCGGAAACATCGGGATGGAACTCTACGCGGCGGAGCCGCCCTTTGTCGACGATGCGCAGTTCATAGCGCTCGCCGCTCACAACGCTCGAACGCCCGGAAAGCGTCCGACTCGCGGCATCCCACTTTTCTTCGCTCACATCAAACACCGGACTTGCCACATGACGCGAAGTGGAAATCACAAACGGACGATCCAACGCTTCCCTGACGGCGATCGCCCGGCAGGAATCCGCCGGCACGTCAAATCTGAAGCGTCCCTTGAATTCCGGGACGAACTCATCCGCCCAGTAGTCGAACCCGACGTAGGTCTTTTCCGGATCAAGACCGCAATAGGCCGCGTCATAGTCGATTGTAACGGCGCTGTTAGTTTCCCAGTTGCACAGGGCGAATACCGCACAGTTGTCGCCATCAAGCTTCCAGAGTCTATGGACCGTCCGTTCGAAATAATCGACCGGACGCACGTCCCGCGCACGGCGGTGCGGCGACATTGTCCGCTTGAGAAGCTCTACACGCTCGGCCGAAAGCGCCGGCAGCCAGTCGCTGAAATTGTAGAGAACTCCGGAGATCGCGGTCCAGGTCGCAAAAAGCCGCGCCCTTGCGAGCGAAACGCTGTTGCGCACATACACCGGATCGGGATCGTTGTACCACACGCGCCCGTTGAAGAAGTAACGCGGCGAAGCATCGAGGGGGCCAGCCATGTAACGTTGCGCAAACGCGTCGATCGGTCCGTTGTCGCTGCCGATGCGCAGCATATCGACAAGTCCGTAGGATGCGGCGATGCCGCGGGCGTTCTGCTTCACATTGCAGGCGAGCAGCCTCGTGCCCTCGGCACAGCCTTCGATCACCGCCCCGAGAGCGCGCCGGTACGCCTGCACGTTTGAAATCGCCGGATCGAAAAACACCTGTCCTCCGATTCCGTCGCTCTCGTACCAGCGTCCATGACCGAGCTCGACGGCGAGTGCGGCATACATTCCATCGAATTTCAGCATCCTGTAGCCCCATTCCTTCGTCAGCAATGCCGCCGTCCGTCTTGCATAATCGAGCGCGGCGGGGTTGGAAAAGTCAAGCGACGCGTCTCCGAAGGGAGTTACGAACGCTCCGCCCCTGCGCCGCTCGCTCACGCCGCGCTTCGCGGGCGCATTCTCCGCGCAGGTGACGAAAAGGTTTGTCCGCGAAGCCCACCACGGATCGTAGGGAGCCCCCGAAAACGGCATATACCAAAGCCCCGGTACAAGCCCCGCCCCGGCAATATCGTCGGCCGTCGGCTTCATTCCCCGCGGATACGGCCCTTCCGGATCGACCCGGCAGAAAACCTTTGCCGGTCCCGGTCTCTTCACCCCGTCCTGCCAGGTGTCGTCAATCTGGTAGTAATCCATCCCCCAACGGCGAAGACCGGTCTCTTTGACCTTCGCCAGAAACTCGCGGGTGAGCGAGGCGCTGCCGCTGCCGCGCTCAAAACGTTTTTTGTCGAGCGTAAAACCGCTCCGGTCGCAATACCAGGTACAGTAGCCGGAAATCTGCGGCGGCAGTTCAATATCGTATCTGCGCGAAATCTCGTCGGCATACGCCTCAAGCCCGAGCCGGCAGTCGTCAAAAGCGCCGAAAACGAACGTATCCTTCTGAGAAGAAACATCCGCGCCGGTCTTAAGCCTCCCGTACTCCGCCTTGAAGGTAAGACCCTCGGGACCGTAATGCACGCTTCCGCTGGCCCACTCGTCCGTCAGCCATCCCGCCACATACCCTTTTCTGGTCTTAGGATCGGCGATCGCCAGAAATGCGTAGCTGCCGACTCTCTCCGTGAGATTCGTAAGTCCGCCCGAGCCCATCGCGACCCACGTCGAAGAATCCACCCCGGCAAGCTTGTACGGTCCGAAAACACGCGTCATCGCTCTGTCTCCTGAACTGTTCGGCGACGGCGTGACGTCGACAGCCATAAATCCCGACTGCCGATATCGCTTGACGAACTCAAAGCGCGCGGCGACAGGCTCGTCGGAAGGCTTTGCGTCCACGCATACCGGACATACGCCGCGATGTTCGCCCTCAAACCTGAACCTGCGGTGAGTCCCCTTTGCAACCGGAGGCAGATCCATTGAAGACGAACCGACTTTGACCCTGCAGGCGCTCATCGGGCCATAGACGGTAAGTTCAACCTCCGCCGTCTCTCCCGGCCGCACCACCACCGGCGAAAACGTGTCAAATCCCTTGTCCGGGGCATAAAACTGCGCATCCATCGCCTCGTATGCGAGAAAACGCCGCGCCGAAGCGTCGAGCGTCAGCGGAGAACGAACCGCCTTCTCCGGTCTGCCGAGCGCAAAAAGCGTGACCTCCGCGCGCGGACGGGTTCCGTCCGCACTCTCCCCGCGGTAGACGACTTCATTCGCACCGACATTCAGCTTGGGCATCTTCACCGCAGCCCGGGTGCGGCGCAGCGGCTCGCCGTCGGCGGAATACAGCGTCCATACGCCATCTTCAAGCTCCGCGAACCAGCCGCTGTACATTTCAAACGGCACCGGCACCACCTTGCCGTTCACTTTCACCCCGTGACGCCTGATCTTAAGCTGCCGCTGCGGAACAAAAGCGACGTCGGAAATCTCCACCGAGGCCTTTCCGCCTGAAGGAATCTCGTTGAGATAGAAATTGAGCGCCGAGAGATTGTCCATGTTGATTATCCGGTGAAACACCGCCGCATACCCCTTGTAAGGCCACTTGTAGTCGCCGTAGCGCGCGGCGTCGCGTTCGCGCAGCGGAATCTCGAAATCCCTCCAGCCGCTGAAATCGAGCGTGATGTAATGCTCTGCCAGCGCCTGACCGTATTCGCGCGGCGTCTCCGGCTGAACATTCAGCAAAGCTCCGGAACCGTCGCCCTTCACCTTGAAGCGCATCACCCGGCAACTGCCGAGCCTGACATAAGGCTTGAAAACCGCGCTGGCGCGTGCCCAGGCCCCGACGGAACTCCCGGTCGCGTTGCATGCGCTCAGGCGAAACGCGCGTTTGCCGTCATCATCTTGTGCCGGCTCCACTTTCATGGAGATTTTCGCATCGGCGGTTGCCACCTTCAAATCTTCAACCGACAGTTTTTCTGTCACGATCTTGCTTTCGCCGCTCCCGTGAGGCGTTCCGGCATACAGCGCCTCCACTCGAAGCGCGGCCTTGACGCTTTCACCGGCGATTTCAACGCTCTTGCGCTCCGACCAGGGCGACACCGCCCGATAAGACACGCACTCGACCGGTGCGATCTCCCAGTTTCCGGTGTCTGCGTTCTGGCGGAAGCGGAATTCCGCCCCCTTGCGGTCGAACCGCTTGCGCACCTCCGGCAGAAAAGCACGGGCGCGCCTGGCGCGTTCATACCACCCGAGGATCGTCATGGCCCGGGAATGATGGAACGGCAGCTCCCGCCGTGAAACGTCCACCCCGGCGATCGACATTGAAGCGTCAAGACCCGCATTGCGTGAAGCGTAGTATTCCATGTCATCGAGCTTATGGCATGAAAAATGGGGATTAGACAACAGCGGCGCCCACCAGCCCATCTGTATCTCAAGCATATCCGCCTGCCGGACATTGACGCGTTTGACGCTTTCCACGTGAAAATCATGAAAACGCTTCGGCGCCCAATAACAGGAATCCCACGCTCCGACGCGGGAGTGATACCACCACGTATGCGCCGATCCGCCCGTGCTGTCTTCGTTGAGACAGCTCCGTCCGTCCGCCGTGCACCGCGAAATTATCTTGTCTCGCATCGTCGCGGTGCCGTAAGGTGAAAACATTCCCTCCGCACCGTCGCAGTAAATCTGGTCGAACGAACATGAATTGTAGACATCGGCTATCGCATCGACCACCTTGTCGGCGAGCGGAGAGTCGCACCGGGGATAAAACGCGATGTAGCGCTGCTGAAGATAGCCGGCGACTTCACCTTTCCCGTGCGATGCGGCTTTGGTGCCGAACGCGCCACGCTTCAATCCTGTATACCGGTACGGTGCCGTGGCGGTAAAGCCGGAATACTGGACGATTTCATTTCCGATCCGGATGGCATTACCGTTCCCGGAATACGTGAACACTTTGTCATGGCGCACTTTCGGCGGCTCGTTCACGGTCATTTCGACCGCGTCTGCCGACAGATCCTCGGCGAGCGTGTAATTTTCCCACTCAAGCAGATCGGAGTTCTCGATTCCCGCCACCCACGGGTCTTTCGGATCTATGCAGGCCGTAAGCGTATGAAGACCGGCATGATAGCCGGCGGCATGGATTTTCGCAACGGCCGCTTTCATATCCGCAAGACCGCCGGGCCAGTCTTTCGCGTTTACCGGATAATGGCCTCGGCAGGAATACCAGCGTTCGCGAAAATGCAGCACATCGAATCCGCCCCGCTCGCAGAGATCGATCCAGTCGTCGAGCGACGAAGCCGTGACGTTGGCATTGAGATACGATCCGCGCGTCGCTTCGCTTCCGAGCGCCCACGCGCCTCCCGCTGCCGAGTGAGGCCGCCCGGAAGCGAGCGTCATCGCCTGCAGCGACGCCTGCAGTTTTTCTCTCGGCGCTCCGACAATGCCGAATCTCGAACCGACCGCGCGCTCGACCGGAATACGAACCTGCAAAAGGTGTCCGCCGGAATGCATCTCCGAATAAAGATCATAGGCTCTCACGCAAAGACCGCTTTTCTCGTCGCTTGCCATGTTGGCGCGCCGTCCTATCCACTTTTTGGGAACCGGTGCCATACGTCCGACATACAGCGCTTTGGAATCGGGGACGGTGAAATCGACGACGGTAAAGGTGAAGCCCCCGTTGAAGTTCTCGACCTTCAAGACCACTTCGCCTTTTTTTTCGGCAAAAAAGAACTTGAACAGATCGCCGCTTCTTTCACTGCGCACCGACCCGACATACCGTCCTCCCATGGTCTCGCCCACGCCGACAAACGGGGTAGGCTTCGCCAGCAACTCTCGAGCGCTGTCCTTTTCCTTTAAAGAAACCACTCTTCCTAAACCGTCAAAAATGACGGTCGAAAGATCGCCTTCAAGTTTAAATTCCTCCGCTCCGGCGCCCAGTGCCGAGAGCGCGAAGAAAAGTCCAGACAATATTCTTTTCATATCAATCACCGTTCTTTGAATGTTTCAGATACCGTTTTACCGCGCCGATGCGGCATTCCGCCGCCGTTGCCGCAAAAGAGACCGGGATCACGCCCGAATATGCCAACGGCAGCTTAAGCACATGCTCCTCTCCTGCCGCAAGATCTTTGACCGCGAAGCTTTTTCCGCCGAAATCAAGTCTGCCGCCCTTTACCGGGCCTAAAAGGCGAAACTCCACCTTTGCCCTTTCGCCCGGCCTGATTTTCACCGGCGGCACAAAGCTGCATCCGCGCTCCGGCGCAAAAAGCACCGAAAGTTCGGCTTCATAGTTCAACGCCGGACATCCGGCGGCGGAAATGCCGTCCTTCAACGCAGGCGCACTATCTCCAATCGAAAAAGTGCACACGCGTGCGCGGTAAGGCGAACCCGACTTCGTTTGAAGGCGCAGCGAAAGCGGAAGCGATCCCCGGCGGATGCTGAGCGCCTTGGATCCGGCGGCGGCGAGCAGATCGCCCTTGACGCTCCAATGACGCCAGAATCCCCCGCCGAAGGTGGCGTATTGCCCGCTTTTGAGCCTGAACGGAACCTCCAGGCGCTCATCTCCAGCGCAGAGGGTAATATCCGAAAACTCATCCTCGAAGGTATGCATCATGCGCAAAGGCGTAAACGCAACCGCAACGCGCCGGTTGTCCGGAAGATTGTTGAGATAAATGTTCACCTCCTCGAAATGCAGCATGTTGAGCTCGCTCAAATAACGCCCGTATCCGCGAATCGGCCTGTCCCAGGTCCAGCGCATCGCCTCCGCCGGAGTGCGTTCCCTCACGGATGAAGACAGATAACGCCAACCGGTGAAATCTATCTTGAACATATAATCGGCCGTTGTGCCGCCGTAGGTGCGCGGCATCCGAAACTGCACATTGAGCACGGCTCCGGAACCGTCGCCCTTCACCCAGAAACCGAATCCGCGCCTCGATCCCGGAGCGAGATTCCTTTCATGGCGGCGGGCGAGCTTCACCCAGCTGCCGCGCGCCGGAGCGCCGCCGTTGCACGCGGAAATCGCAAGCGCCGCGCCGTACCGCGAATTCTCCTCGGCAACGTTGACGGACACTTTCTCCGCCGCCGAGACGTTCATGCCGTCTTTTCCCGCGGAGAACACTTCCATAGCCCCGCCGTCGAGATAGGGCTTGTTGGCGTAGAGCGGCTCGATGCGCAGCTCAAGTTCCCGCTCCTCGGGCGATTCCACCGTCCAGCCGAAAATCCGCCCGCTTTCTGCGTCCGCCGTCTTCTCGGAAAACCCTACATCATGAACGCGCCAGGTTCCGGCATCGTCCTGGCGCAGACGAAACTCTCTCCCCGGCCGGCGGAAAGCGTCCGCAACGTCTTTGCGGAAAGATCTCGCCAGCCGGAAGCGCTCATACCAGCCGAGCACGGTGACGGCGTTCTCCCGGTAGAGCGAAAGCGGAGCGTCGTTGACATCGACCTCCATGAACGACATCGACGAATCCATTCCCGCGTTGTGCGCGGCGAAGTATTCGATGTCGTCGGTAAACTGTCCGCGCCGCTGCAGCCACTGGTCGCGAAAAAGCCACCACCCCATCTGCGGCTCCAGCAAATCGCTTTCCCGGACTTTCAGCGTATGCTCCGCATGCAGATCGAAGAACTCCTTGAAATCGAAATTCGCTCCGTCCCACGCGCCGGCGCGGGAGTGATGCCACCACGAATGCGGCGTCATGCAGCTTGCTTCAACGGTTATGCTCCTGCCGATAGCGTTGAATATGCGCCGGCGCATCGCGTCGATTCCATACCGCGACATCATGCCCTCGGAACCGTCGAAATATATCTGGTCGAACCGGCCCTTGTTCACAAACCACGCGATGCGCCCGGCGACGGCGCCGGCCAGAGCGGAGTCCGGTCTCGGATAAAATGCGCGGTAGCGCTGCTGCAGATAATCGGCCCGGGTTCCCTTGCCGTGGAACGCCGCTTTTGTACCGAACACGCCTCGGGTCAAGCCAGTATACCTGTATGGAGGGGTTTTCGTGAATGCGCCGTATTGGACGAGTTCGTCACCGATGCGAAACACATTGCCGTTTCCGAAATAGGTAAGAACCGTATCGTGGGTTGTCTTCGGCGGTTCGGAAACCTCAAGCGAAACGGCGTCAGCCGGGAGATCGGCGGCAAGCGTGTAGGAACACCACGGCAACAGATCGCCGTTCATCTTTGAAGCGGTCCACGGATCCCGGGGCGAAATGCAGGCGGTAAGCGTATGAACGCCGACGCGGAGACCGGCGGCGCGGATTTTCTCCGCGACGGCGAAGAAATCGTCCCAGCCTCGGGGATAAAGATCGCGCTTCGGCTCGTAATGCCCTAAAGTCTCCATCCACTGCCGGAGATGAATGGCGGTAAAACCTCCGCGCTCGGCAAGGTCTATCCAGCGGTCGACGGCGGAAGCTTTCAACTTTGGCTGCAGATACGATCCCCTGTTGGCTTCTGCGTCGAGAGCCCAGGCTCCTCCGCAGAAATTGGCGGGAACCTGCGAAACACGTGTCATATCGCGCAGCTTGCGCACCATCTCGCCGCGCGGTCCGGCCGCCAGAGCGAACCGCAGATTCTTGAAAGGCGCCTTCGCCGAAACCCACATCCGCCCTCCGCGGTCGATCGCCATTGCAAGCGGCAGATCGTAGGAGCGCAGACATACGGCGGAACGATCGTCGGAAAACATATTGGCATACACCCCGAGATTGTTCGTGCATACCACAGA